>CAKTOK010000001.1 GCA_934589835.1 uncultured Oscillospiraceae bacterium
AAGAAAAAGCTGGTGTTCGACAAGCTGGAGATCAATCTGGACAGCTATGAGCTGCTGGTGGACGGCAAGAAGGTGGATACGCCCCCGAAGGAGCTGGAGCTTTTGTACCATCTGGCGGCCACGCCCAACCGCGTCTATACCCGCAACCAGCTGCTGGATGAGGTGTGGGGCTTCGACTATTTCGGCGACAGCCGCACGGTGGACGTACACATCAAGCGGCTGCGGGAGAAGATCGAGAACGTCTCGGATCAGTGGGAGCTGAAGACCGTCTGGGGCGTGGGCTACAAGTTCGAAGTGAAGTAAGGCCATGCGGGAGAGGATCAAACGGGCCATGAGCAGCCTGTACTGGCGGCAGTTCATGCTCAGCGCCGGTATGGTGCTGCTGACCATGGTGCTGCTGGGCGTGTCGTTCTATGCCCTGAGCTATAACTACACCGTGTCGGAAAAGCGCAGCGAGATGCGGGACCGGGCCAATCTGATCGCCCAGCTGTCCGTCAACTATCTGCTCTCAGGCGAGGACACGGAGAACACGCAGGAGGATGCGCTGCGGTCCCTGGCGGGGGTGGCGTCCCGCATGACGGATGTGGATTTCCTCATCTGCAATAAGACGGGCGACGTGCTCCTGACCTCCGACGCGGGGCTGGTGGGGATGTCCGTCCGCGTGCCGGAGGAGATCGTGAACGCCACGTTTTCCAACGAGTCCGGCTATGAGGGCCGCAGCACCGTGGGCGTCTATGAGCAGAAAAAGTTCGTGGTGGGCGTGCCCATGGTCAACGAGGACCGGCAGGTGCTGGGCCTTGTGCTGGCGGTGATGGACAGCACGGCGCTGATGGAGATGTGGCGGTCGTTTATCGGATTGTTCTTCATGCTCAGCGCCATCATCCTGCTGATCGCGTTCGTGACCAGCTCGGTCACGTCCATGCAGCAGATCAAGCCCATCACGGAGATGGTGCAGGCCACCCGCGCCTACGCCGACGGCAACTTCGACGTGCGGATGCAGGAGACCAACAGCGGCGGCGAGATCGGCGAGTTGGCCACGGCGTTCAACGCCATGGCGGACTCCTTACAGGAGACGGAACGGCAGCGGCGCGATTTTATCGCCAATGTGTCCCACGAGCTGAAAACGCCCATGACCACCATCGCCGGCTATACCGACGGCATTCTGGACGGGACCATCCCGCCGGAGAAGGAACGGCAGTACTTGCAGATCATCTCCGACGAAAGCCGGCGGCTGAGCCGTCTGGTCCGGCGGATGCTGGACATCTCCCAGATCCAGAATCAGGAGATGAAGAAGGAGGAGTTCGACCTGTGCGAATCCGCCCGTATCGCCCTGCTGTCCATGGAGCAGAAGATCATGAGCCGCGGGCTGGACGTGGACGCGGAGATCCCCGAGGACTCCGTGATGGTACAGGGCGACCGCGATCTCATCACGCAGGTGATGTACAACCTGCTGGAGAACGCGGCCAAGTTCGCGGCGCCGGAGTCCACCCTCTATCTGGGGCTGACGGTCAACGGGGAAAAGGCCTACGTGACGGTACGCAACGTGGGGCAGACCATCCCCGCCGAGGAGATCCCGCTGCTGTTTGAACGGTTCCACAAGTCGGACAAGTCCCGCAGCGAGGACAAGGACGGCTATGGGCTGGGGCTGTACGTTGTGAAGACCATTCTGGCCCAGCACAAGGAGAGGATCAGCGTCACCAGTGAAAACGGCGTGACGGCGTTTACATTTACCATGCAGATGGCCCATTGAGGCCGAGAGGAAGCCTATGCAGGACGAGAACAGAGAAAACCGGACAGAGCCGCAGGAGGTCGTGGACTGGTATGTGCGGGACAATGGCGGCCGCGAGGTGGTGGACTGCTATGTGCAGCCGCGGCCTATGCCCCGCTCCGCAGCGCCCCAGCCGCCGAGGAAGCGGAGCCGCCGCGGCCTGCGGTGCTTTTTAGGCGCCGTGGGCGTGCTGGTGGCCATCGTGGTGACGGCCACGGTGGTGGCCAGCGTGCGCTATGACGGGCAGGCACCGTCGGTGGACGGCGGCGCTGCGGACGACAGCGACGCCAGCAGCATCGTGGAGATCTTCAAGGAGAAGCGGACCACCATCCCCAGAGTCAAGGGCGACCCCGCGGTGCGCCTGCGCTGTGAGGCGCAGCAGGGGGAGAAGCTGTCGATCCAGGATGTGTATGAAAAGGTGAATCCCGCCACGGTGCTGGTGGTGGCCGACGAGGGCGACAAGGCCAGCGTGGGTACCGGCGTCATCATGACGGCGGACGGATACATCGTCACCAACGCCCACGTCATCTCCGGCGGCAAGAGCTGCTGGATCGCGCTGGACACCGGCTACACCTATGATGCAGAGCTGGTGGGCTTTGACAAGGACCGCGATCTGGCGGTGCTGAAGGCCGTGGACGCGGCAGACCTGCCGGCGGCGGAGTTCGGCGACAGTGACCGGTGCCGCGTGGGCGACACGGTGTACGCCATCGGGAACCCGCTGGGGATCGAGCTGCGGGGGACCCTGACGGACGGCATTATCTCCGCCATCAATCGGGACGTGATGATGGAGGGACGGGTCATGACGCTGCTCCAGACCAATGCGGCGCTGAACAACGGCAACTCCGGCGGCCCCCTCATCAATGAGTACGGGCAGGTCATCGGTATCAATACTCTGAAGATGAGCGGCAACGGCGGCGAGGACGAGGCCACCGTGGAGGGCCTGGGCTTCGCTCTGCCCAGCAGCGACCTGTGCTATGTGGTCAACGACATCATTGCCAACGGACGGTTCCGCGGCGTGCCCGCCATGGGTATTTTGGTCATCAACGACACGGCGGCGGACGGCAGCCCGCAGGTGTCCGTATACAGCGTCACGGAGGGCGGCGGCGGTGCGGAGGCCGGCTTGCAGGCCGGCGATGTGCTGCTGGCGGCGGACGGGCAGACCGTGCATGACACCAACGATCTGATGGCGGTGCGGCGCACCCATATCGCAGACGAGACCATCACGCTGACGGTGCTGCGGGACGGGCGGACGTTCGAGGCGACCGTCACGCTGTACGCCGAGGCAGAACAGTAAAAATGCAGGGGAAAAGCGGGAAAGGCTCAGGCCTTTCCCGCTTTCTTCTTATGGGAGCACAGGAGGCTGGCGGCGGCCAGCAGCAGATAGACGCCGAAGGGGCGGCGCAGCAGAGAGACATCCACGGCGGTGGACAGCAGCGCGCCGGCCGCAGCGGCCGCCGTGCCCCACGGCGCGGCGGCACGGAGGACGTTCTTTTCCAGCAGACCGTTTTTCCGGTGGTACAGCAGGCCCATGGCGGCGGTTGGCAGGAAATACAGCAGGTTGATGGCCATGGCGGCGGACTGATCCACTCCCAGAAAGAGGGTCATCAGCAGCAGGAGCAGGGTGCCGCCGCCCACACCCCACGCCGAGAGGATGCCGGTGCAGAAGCCCGCCAGCACCGGCAGGATCCACGCCGTCACAGAAGATACCGGATGCCGCCGTACGCCAGAAAGGCGGCGAAGAGATACCGCAGCCACGGGGCGGGCACCCGCGGGAACAGTCTGCCGCCCACGAAGCCGCCGCCCAGACCGCCCAGCAGATAGGGCAGGGCCTGAGACAGCTGGAGAGGCGCGCGCAGCAGGTAGACGGCGGCGGATACCACGCAGAAGGGGAGGATCACCGCCACGCAGGTGGCGAAGGCCTTTTTCTCCGGCACACCGCACCAGCGGGTGAGCAGGGGCAGCAGCACCATACCGCCGCCGCCCCCGAAGCAGCCGTTGGCCATGCCGGCCAGCGTGCCGGATACGGCGTATTTGACGGTCATGTGCATGGCGTCGCCTCCTCTGCGGGTATGTACCCCGCGGGCGGCTGCCTGCGGGGAGGGCGTGTTACTGGCACTTCTGGTAGCTCTGACAGTCGGTGCACTGGTCCATGGAGGGGTTCATCTCGTGGGTGCCCACCTGAATGGAGCTGAGACCGCAGTTGTTTACGTCCTTGCAGTGGTGGGCGCAGTTGGTGACGGTACACTTGATGGAAGAATTGGGGGTGCAGCTGCACCCGTCGTTGGTACAAGCGCGATTCATGGCGTTTCCTCCCGTAAAAGAAAAATAGAGTCGGGACACAAAGGACCCGACTCCAGTTTGCCCGCGCGGCGCGGCGTTATGCGGCGCACAGGCGCGTTTTTTTCAGATGCCCAGCAGCCACGAGGCAAAGCGGAAATAGATCAGCAGGCTGGTGGCGTCCACGATGGTGGAGATGAAGGGACTGGCCATCACGGCGGGGTCCAGCCCCACCTTTTCCGCCAGCAGCGGCAGGGAGCAGCCCACGCATTTGGCGAAGATCACCACGAACAGGATGGTCAGGCATACCACGAGACACACCACAGGCGTGACCTCCGTATTGCCCAGCAGGAGGCGGTCCACCGCCAGCATTTTCACGAAGTTGGCGGCGGCCAGACACGCGCCGCACAGCAGCGAGACGCGCAGCTCCTTCCACAGGACCTTCAGCACGTCGGAAAAGTCCACCTCGTCCAGACTCAGGGCGCGGATGACGGCCACGGAGGCCTGGGTGCCGGAGTTGCCGCCGGTGCCGGACAGCATGGGAATGTAGGCGTTCAGCACCAGACAGGCGGCCAGCGCGTTTTCATAGTGGTTCAGAATCATGCCGGTGAACGTGGCGGAGAGCATCAGGACCATCAGCCACGGCAGGCGGGAACGCCAGGTGGCGAACACGCCGGTTCGCAGGTAGGGCTTATCCGACGGCAGCATGGCGGCCATCTTCTCAAAGTCCTCCGTGGTCTCCTCCTCGATGACGTCCATGGCGTCGTCCACGGTGACGATACCCACAAGGCGGTTCTCCATGTCCACAATGGGCATGGCCAGAAAGTCATATTTGCTCAGGGCCTGGGCCACGTCCTCCTTGTCGTCCATGGTTCTGGCCCACACCACGTCGGGATCCATGATGTCCTCAATGACATCGTCCTCATTGGCCAGCAGCAGGTCGCGGACGGACAGCACGCCCAGCAGACGGCGGGTGGGATCGGTGACGTACAGGATGTTGATGGTCTCCAGCTCGCCGCCGATGCGGCGGATGCGCTTGAAGGCGTCCTCCACCGTCATGTCCTTTTTCAGGGACAGGAACTCCATGTTCATGATGGAGCCGGCGGAGTCCTCCGGATATTTCAGGATCTCGTTGATGGACTTACGCATCTCCGGCGTGGCCTTGTCCAGAATGCGGATGACCACGCTGGCGGGCATTTCCTCCACGATGTCCACGGCGTCGTCCAGATACAGCTCATCCAGCACCTCCTTCAGCTCCGTGTTGGAAAAGCCGTTGATGAGCATCTCCTGGCTCTCCGGCTCCAGCTCTACGAAGACCTCGGCCGCCGCCTCCTTGGGCAGCAGGCGGTACAGCAGAGGCATCAGCTCGGGGCCGGACTCCTCCAGCAGCAGGGCGATGTCGGCAGGCTCCATGGGAAGGAACAGGTCCCGCAGCTTGGCGTATTCCTTGTCGTGGGCCAGCGCCTTGATCTCTTCCAGATAGCGGTCCAGCTCCTCCTGATAGTCGATCATGCCTGTTCCTCCTTTCCGCAGATAATAGTAAAACGCAGCGGGCGGTAGAAAGCCTGCTGCGTACCATGAGAGGACCACGGGAGACGTGGCCTGCGTACCGTAACAAGCTTTAGCATCGCGGGGCGGTGAAGCTGCGTTAGATACTACCTTGGTTTCGATAGTACCTGCTCAAACCATCTCATGGTGTCTCCACCATTTCGCGGCAGCAGCCCATATCCCTCGCGGTAGCCTTACCTACCGGACAGATTTTGTTGTACACGCCTATCCTATGCCAAAAAGCGGGGTATGTCAACCCACATTTGACGGGTTTTTGACGGATATTTACAAAAAGACCTGCACGTTTTCGCGGCCCAGCAGATGCTCCCGCAGGGCGTCCAGAAAAATGAGGGCGTGCTCCGGCAGCTCCTCGCCCCGGCGGGTCACCAGATAGTTCACGCGGTCCGGCGGCGCCTGGGTAAAGCGGCAGATCCGAGCCGTCTGCGGGTCCAGAGAGGCCACGGCCATGGCGGGCGCGGCGACCCACAGCTTCTCTGTGCGGGGGAAAAAGTCCGCGGCCTGCAGGGTGTCGGCATACAGCAGGGGACGGGCGCCGGGACCGAAGGAGCTGTCGTGCCAACGGATGAAGTCCGGATCCCACGTGACCAGGATCTCGTTGGCAGGGTCCAGCGCGGCGGGATCCGTCTCCGCCGGATAGCTGCTGTCCACGGAGGACAGCAGCAGGAACCGCTCCCGAAAGAGGGGACGCACCTCCAGCTGGCTGTTGAAGACGGTGTTGCTGTCGATGAGGGCCATGTCCAGCTCGTGGTTCAGCAGCGCCTGGGCCGAGTCCACATCCCGCAGGGTGTGGATCCAGAGGGACACCGGCAGGTGCAGGGACAGGAACCGCTGGTACACCGCAGGGAGGACGTACTGGTTGGTGGTATAGGTGGCGGCGATCCGCAGGTAGGTGCGCTGCTCCACCTCCGCCAGCGCGTCTGTCTCCGACAGAAGACGCTGCCAGCGGCGGGCCAGCGTCAGAAATTTCTCGCCGGCGGCGGTGAGTCGGATGCGGCGCTGGCCCTTGCCGCGGATAAAAAGCGGCGTGCCCACCCGCTCCTCCAGCGCGCGGATACGCATGGACAGCGTGGGCTGGGTGATGTACAGCGCCTCGGCCGCCGCCGTCATGGTCCCGTGCTGCACCACGGCCCAGAATGTCTCGATGTCCAGATTCGTCATGGCAATTCTCCCAAAATATATCAAGAATCGCTTATATTTTACTTGAAGCAATTCAATTTTACAAGCGAATATTTCCGTGATATAGTGAAAACCACAAAAGATGAGACCGCAGCTGCGGAAGATCTGATGTAAAGAGATACGCGATTTCTCTACTTTTCTTTCTTTTTCTCTCCCAAATCCCATACAATCCCAAGAAAAAGGACAGGGCCAAGCCCCTGTCCTTTTTCGCACCGGGGGAGACAGAGAACGGAGGAGGGCGCGGCGAGACGCAAAGGGCCGATATTGCCCGGGAGCCGCGCAAAAAGCGCCCCTTGCCGAAACGGCGGGGACGGTGTATAGTAGACCGATGGGGAGGGATACCATGGGCAGCTTCCAGCTTTACTTTGAATTGATCGGCGCGGTGGCCTTTGCCATTTCCGGCGCGGCGCTGGGTATCCGCAAGGAGATGGACCTGTTCGGTGTGGCCATGATGGGCATGACCACGGCGGTGGGCGGCGGCATCCTGCGGGACATGATGCTGGGGCAGACGCCGCCGGCGGCGCTGCGGGACCCTTTGCAGGCGCTGGTGGCCGTGGCCGCGTCGCTGCTGGTGTTTTACATCTGGCGGCGGCGGAGAGAGACCATGCACAACCGGTGCGCGGAGCTCGTGCTGCTGGTGGCGGATTCCATCGGCCTCGGCATCTTCAGCGCCCACGGCGCAGCCATCGCCATACAGGCGGGGCATGGGGACAACTGGTTTCTGGTGCTGTTTCTGGGAATGCTCACCGGCGTGGGCGGCGGCGTACTGCGGGATGTGTGCTGCGTGGAGCGGCCCTATATCTTCACCAAGCACATATACGCCTGCGCGTCGCTGGCGGGCGCGCTGGCGTGCCTGCTGCTGTGGCCGCTGGGCGTGGGACTGGCGATGATGGCCGGCTGCGGCGTGACGGTGGCGCTGCGGATCTGTGCGGCGGCGTTCCGGTGGAGCCTGCCCAAGGCGTGAGTTGAGAAGAATAACGGCGTGACGCTTGTCACGCCGTTATTTTCAGCTTGTGGCAGGCGGCATATCGTGGTATACTATATTATTCACAAAGGCGGGGGCCTCCGCCGCGGAGGGAGGGCGCATCATGGGACTGCACGACGGGCACCGGCAGCGGGAAAAGGACCGCTACCGCCAGATGGGCGCAGACGCGCTGGCCGACCACGAGCTGCTGGAGCTGGCGCTGTTTTACGCCATCCCGCGGCAGGATACCAATGAGACGGCCCACCGGCTGCTGAAGCGGTTCCGGTCTTTGCAGGGCGTTTTGCAGGCGGCGCCGGAGGAGCTGGAGCAGGTGGAGGGCGTGGGGAAAAACGCCGCCCTGCTGCTGCGCCTGATGGCGGATATCAGCCAGCGGGCGCGGATCACCAGCCTGCCGGAGAAGATCCTCAACTCGCCGGACCGCACCGGCGCATATTTTATGGAGCTGCTGACGGGGCAGAAGCGGGAGCTTCTGTACGAGGTATGTCTGGACGGGAAGGGCAAGCTGCTGACCTGCCGGTGCATCGCCAAGGGCACGGTGTCCGCGTCGCCGGTCCATGTGCGGCAGGTGGTGGAAAACGCCCTGTACGCCGGGGCCAGCACCGTCATTCTGGCCCACAACCATCCCAGCGGCGTGGCGCTGCCCTCCGACGCCGACGTGCTGGTGACGCATCGGATCCAGGAGGCGCTGGCCCCGCTGGGCATCCGGCTGGCAGACCACATCATCGTGGCGGACAACGACTATGTGTCCATGGCGGAGAGCGGATTTTTGCGGAAATAAGGGAGGGCGCTATGCCTGATTTCAAGGTGATATCGGAATATGAGCCTGCCGGCGACCAGCCGCAGGCCATCGAAAAGCTGGCGGAGGGGCTGGAGAACGGCCTGCGGGAGCAGGTGCTCAAGGGCGTGACCGGCTCCGGCAAGACGTATACCATGGCAAAGGTCATCGAGCGGGTGAACCGGCCCACGCTGGTGCTGGCCCACAACAAGACGTTGGCGGCCCAGCTGTGCGAGGAGTTTCGGGAGTTCTTTCCCAACAATGCCGTGGAGTACTTCGTCAGCTACTACGACTACTATCAGCCGGAGGCGTATATCCCCCACACGGATACCTACATCGAGAAGGACGCCTCCACCAACGAGGAGATCGACCGGCTGCGGCTCAGCGCCACCTGCGCGCTGCTGGAGCGGCGGGACGTGATCGTGGTGTCCTCCGTGAGCTGCATCTACGGACTGGGCGAGCCGGATGACTTCGCGCGGATGATGATCTCCCTGCGGACGGGGATGACCATGGACCGCGACGAGCTGCTGCGCCGTCTGGTGGAGGACCGGTACGAGCGGAACGATGTGGCGTTCCAGCGGAATATGTTCCGTGTGCGGGGCGACACGGTGGAGCTGTACCCCGCCTATTACAAGGACCGTGCTGTCCGCGTGGAGTTTTTCGGCGATGAGATCGAGCGCATCACCGAGTTTCACCCCGTCACCGGCGCGGCGATCCGAACCTTGCAGCATATCGCGGTGTACCCCGCCAGCCACTATGTCACGCCCAAGGACAAGCTGGAGCGGGCGGCGGAGGAGATCGAGCGGGAGCTGGCGCAGCAGAAGGCGCTGTTTGAGGAGCAGGGAAAGCTCATCGAGGCCCAGCGCATCGATCAGCGCACCCGCTACGATGTGGAGATGATGCGGGAGCTGGGGTACTGCTCGGGCATCGAGAACTATTCGCGGATCATCTCCCAGCGGCCGGCGGGCTCTCCGCCCATGACGCTGCTGGATTTCTTCCCCGACGACTTTGTACTGTTTGTGGACGAGAGCCATGTGACGCTGCCGCAGGTGCGGGCCATGTACAACGGGGATCACGCCCGCAAGCAGAGCCTGGTGGAGTATGGGTTCCGGCTGCCCTGCGCCTTCGACAACCGGCCGCTGAAATTCGAGGAATTCGAGGAGCGGTTCCATCAGGCGGTGTATGTTTCCGCCACGCCGGGGGACTTCGAAAGGGCCCATGCCGATCAGGTGGTGGAGCAGGTCATCCGGCCCACAGGGCTGCTGGATCCGCGGGTGGAGGTGCGGCCCATCATGGGGCAGATCGACGACCTGGCGGCGGAGATCCACGCCCGGGAGCAGAAAAACGAGCGGGTGCTGGTGACGACGCTGACCAAGCGGATGGCGGAGGATCTGACCGCCCATTTCCGCGGGCTGGGTATCAAGGTGCGGTATATGCACGCGGACGTGTCGGCGCTGGAGCGGATGGAGATCATCCGCGACCTGCGGCTGGGCGAGTTCGACGTGCTGGTGGGCATCAACCTGCTGCGGGAGGGACTGGATCTGCCGGAGGTGTCGCTGGTGGCCATCCTGGACGCGGACAAGGAGGGCTTCCTCCGCAGCGAGACCAGCCTCATCCAGACCATCGGCCGCGCGGCCCGCAACGCCGAGGGGCTGGTGATCCTGTACGCCGACACCGTGACGCCGTCCATGCGTTCGGCCATGGACGAGACGGAGCGCCGCCGCCGCTTGCAGGACGACTTCAACAAGGCCCACGGCATCACGCCGAAGACCATCCGGAAGGGCGTGCGGGAAATGGTGGAGATCAGCCACAGCGCGGAGGAGGCGTCCCAGCTCAGCCGAAAGAAGCTGACGGACCGCGAGCGGGCCGAGACCATCGCGCGGCTGGAGAAAGAGATGAAAGAGGCCAGCCGGATGCTGGAATTCGAATACGCCGCCCTGCTGCGAGACCAGATCATCCAGCTGCGGGGCCAGAAATGACCGATAAAGAGAGAACCATGATGAACAAGACCATTTCCTATCTCTATGTGATACTGAGCGCCGTGTGCTGGGGCTTCATCGGCTTTTTCAACCGGATGCTGACGGAGGCGGGCATGACGCTGGGCAATCGGGTGTTCGTCCGGAATTTCGGGACGCTGCTGGTGCTGACAGCGGTATTCGCCCTGTTCCACCGGCAGGTATTCCGCATCCAATGGAAGCATCTGCCCATTTTTCTGGGGTCAGGGCTTATCAGCATCCTGCTTTTGAGCGTGGTGTATTTCCAGTGCCAGACCATGTGCTCCCTGTCAGTGGCGGCGGTGCTGCTGTATCTGGCGCCGTCCTTCGTGGTGCTGGCCAGCGCCGTGCTGTGGAAAACGCCGCTGACGAAGGGGAAGATCGCGGCGCTGTGCGTGTCGCTGCTGGGCTGCGTCATGGTCAGCGGGATGCTGGGCGGGGATATGACCGCCTCGTGGACCGGTATCGCGCTGGGAGTATGCTCCGGATTGTGCTACGCCAGCTATACGGTGTTCAGCCACTACGGGCTGGCGCACTATGAGAGCTATACCATGATCTACTGGACATTTCTGATAGCGGGGCTGGGGTCCCTGTTCTTCGCGGACATCCCCGCGCTGCTGCCGGTATTGCAGCAGACCAAGGGCGTCATCGGCTGCATCGGCGTGGTGCTGGTGGCCACGGTGCTGCCCTATATCTTCTACACCAAGGGGCTGGAGGGCGTGGAGAGCGGCCGCGCGTCCATCATCACCAATATCGAGCCGGTGGTGGAGACGCTGGTGGGCATCACCGTGTTCCACGAGGCGCTGACCGTATGGACGGTGCTGGGCGTGGGCTGCGTCATCGGCTGTGTCGTGCTGCTGGCACGGGAGGGACGGCATGAACGAAAAGAAGCTGCCGCTCAATAGCCTGCATCTGAAGGGATTGGCCGCGGCTGCCATGCTGGTGGATCATCTGGGGTTCACCCTGTTTCCCTTCGCGCTGTGGATGCGGTGCGTGGGACGGCTGGCGTTCCCCATTTTCTGCTTCCTCATGGCGGAGGGCTGCGCCCGCACCCACGACCGGAAGCGGTACGCCGCGCGGCTGCTGGGGTTCGCCGTGCTGTCGGAGCCGGCGTTCGACCTGATGTGCAGCGGCGTGTGGTTCTCGCCGGACGAGCAGAACGTGCTGTGGACACTGCTGCTGGGCGCGCTGGTATGCTGGGCCATGGACTGGGCCAGAACAAAGCCGGAGCTGTGGCAGCGGCTGCCGGCGGACGCCGCCATCGCCGTGGGATTCCTGCTGGCCCAATGGCTGAACACGGACTACGGCGGCTGGGGCGTGCTGCTGGTGGCACTGTTCTACATGACCCGGGAGATCAGGGGGAAATGGGCCGTCCAGCTGGCGGGCCTTGGCCTGTTCTGCTGGTTCTGCACGCCGTGGCGCATCGAGCTGCTGGCTGTGCTGGCGCTGATCCCCATCTGCCTGTACAACGGGGAGCGAGGCTTTTCCAGCCGTGCGGTGCAGTACGGCTTTTACGCCTTCTACCCTGTTCATATTCTGATTTTGAGCGTACTGGCACAGTACGTGTTCTGAGGAGGTGCCTTTCATGGCAAAGCACAAGGAGGAAAAGACCAACGTGATGCGTGCGTTGGAGCAGAAGAAAATCGCCTATACGGCCCACAGCTATGATCCTGACGGACCCATCGACGGCGTATCTGTGGCGGCGGCGCTGGGGCAGGACCCTGCCCGGGTGTTCAAGACACTGGTGACGAGGGGGGCGTCCGGCGGATACTATGTGTTCGATATCCCCGTGGCGGAGAATCTGGACCTGAAAAAGGCGGCCAAGGCCGTGGGGGAGAAGTCCGTGGCCATGCTGCCTCAGAAGGAGCTGCTGGGCCTGACGGGATACGTCCACGGCGGATGCAGCCCCGTGGGCATGAAAAAGCAGTTCCCCACCGTGTTCCATGAGACGGCGGGGGCGTACGACACCGTCTGCGTCAGCGCGGGAAAGATCGGCTGTCAGGTGGAGTGCCGTCCGGCGGACCTGCTGGCGCTGCTGCGGGCGACGATGGCGGATATCATCGTTTGAAAATTCCGGTATTGACATTAAAAATCGATTTGAATACACTGATCTGCACAGAAAAGTGCAGAAACGAGGAATACCATGCAGAAGGAAATTTTTATCAAGGGCGCGCGGGAGAACAACCTGAAAAACATCGACGTGACCATCCCCCGCGACAAGCTGGTGGTGCTGACGGGACTCAGCGGCAGCGGCAAGAGCTCGCTGGCCTTCGATACCATCTACGCCGAGGGACAGCGCCGGTATGTGGAGAGCCTCAGCTCCTACGCCCGTATGTTTCTGGGGCAGATGGACAAGCCGGACGTGGACTATATCGACGGCCTTTCCCCGGCCATCTCCATCGACCAGAAGACCACCAGCAAGAATCCCCGCTCCACCGTGGGCACGGTGACGGAGATCTATGACTATCTGCGCCTGCTGTGGGCGCGGGTGGGCGTGCCCCACTGCCCCAAGTGCGGCAGGGAGATCCGCCAGCAGACGGTGGATCAGATCATCGACCAGATCATGGCGCTGCCGGAGGGCACCCGCATTCAGGTGATGGCGCCGGTGATCCGCGGCCGTAAGGGCGAGCACACCAAGGTGCTGGAGGACGCCCGCCGCAGCGGCTATGTCCGGGTGCGGGTGGACGGGAATCTGTACGAGCTGTCGGAGGATATCCCGCTGGAGAAGAATCGGAAGCACCATATCGACATCGTGGTGGACCGGCTCATCGTCCGGCCCGATATCGCCCAGCGGCTGACGGACTCCGTGGAGACGGCCTCGGGCCTGACCGGCGGACTGGTGACGGTGAACCTGCTGCGGGAGGAGCAGGATATCACGTTCTCCCAGAACTACGCCTGCGAGGACTGCGGTATCTCCATCGAGGAGCTGACGCCGCGGCTGTTCTCCTTCAACAGCCCCTTCGGCGCGTGCCCCACCTGTACGGGTCTGGGGGTGCAGCTGAAGGCCGACCCCGCCCTCATCGTGCCGGATGAGAGCAAGTCCATTCTGGACGGCGCTATCACGGCCCCGGGCTGGGCGTCTATCCGCTCCGACGGCGTGAGCCGGATGTACTTCGAGGCGCTGAGCAAAAGGTACCAGTTTTCCCTGCGCCAGCCGTACCGCGAGCTGAGCGACACGGTGAAGCAGGTCATCCTCTACGGCACCGGCGGCGAGAAGCTGGAGCTGCACTATGACCAGCCCCGTGGAAAGGGCGTGCTGCATCAGGCGTTTGAGGGCATCTGCCACAATCTGGAGCGGCGGTACAGCGAGACCCAGAGCGACGCCAGCAAGCGGGAGATCGAGGAGTATCTGTCCCAGTGCCCGTGCCCTGCCTGTCAGGGGCGGCGGCTGCGGCCGGAGGCGCTGGCGGTGACGGTGGGCGGCCTGTCCATCTTCGAGGCCACGGAGCTGCCGGTGGACGAGGCGCTGCCCTTCTTCAACGGCCTGGAGCTGACGGGCAACCAGCAGCTCATCGCCGCCCAGATACTCAAGGAAATTCGGGCGCGGCTGGGCTTTTTGCAGTCCGTGGGACTGAGCTATCTCACCCTGTCCCGCGCATCCGGCACCCTGTCCGGCGGCGAGAGCCAGCGCATCCGCCTTGCCACCCAGATCGGCAGCAGCCTGATGGGTGTGCTGTATATTCTGGATGAGCCGTCCATTGGCCTGCACCAGCGGGATAACGACAAGCTGCTGGCCACGCTGTGCCGCCTCCGGGATCTGGGCAATACTCTGATCGTGGTGGAGCACGATGAGGACACCATGCGCGCCGCTGACTGGCTCATCGACATCGGCCCCGGCGCCGGAGAGCTGGGCGGGCAGGTGGTGTCCGCCGGTACGCCGGCGCAGGTGATGGCCGACCCCAACAGCCTGACGGGACAGTATCTCAGCGGCAAAAAGCGCATCGAGCTGCCGGCACACCGGCGGGAGGGCAACGGCAAATACCTGACGGTGCGGGGCGCACGGGAGAACAACCTGAAAAGCATCGACGTGACGTTCCCGTTGGGGACGTTCATCTGCGTCACCGGCGTCAGCGGCAGCGGCAAAAGCTCGCTGGTCAACGAGGTGCTGTACAAGAAGCTGGGGGTGGAGCTGAACCGCATGAAGGCCCGCCCCGGTAAGCACGACCGCATCGAGGGTATGGAGCATCTGGACAAGGTCATCGCCATCGACCAGAGCCCCATCGGGCGGACACCCCGCTCCAACCCCGCCACCTATACCAACCTGTTCAACCTGATCCGCGACCTGTTTGCGTCCACGCAGGACGCCAAGGCCCGGGGCTACGGCCCGGGGCGGTTCTCGTTCAACACACGGGGCGGCCGGTGCGAGGCCTGCGGCGGCGATGGGATGCTGAAGATCGAGATGCACTTTCTGGCGGACGTGTATGTGCCCTGCGAGGTGTGCCGCGGCAAGCGGTACAACCGCGAGACGCTGGAGGTGCGGTACAAGGGGAAGAACATCGCCGAGGTGCTGGACATGACGGCCCGGGAGGCGCTGGACTTCTTCTCCGCCGTGCCGAAGATCTATGAGAAATTGCAGACGCTGTGCGACGTGGGGCTGGGCTATGTGAAGCTGGGCCAGCCGTCCACCACCCTGTCCGGCGGCGAGGCCCAGCGAGTCAAGCTGGCCACGGAGCTGAGCCGCCGCGCCACGGGGCGCACCATCTATATTCTGGACGAGCCCACCACCGGACTCCACGCCGACGATGTCCGCAAGCTGCTGGATGTCTTGCAGCGGCTGGTGGACGCGGGCAACACGGTGCTGGTCATCGAGCACAATCTGGACGTCATCAAGTGCGCCGATTATATCGTGGATCTGGGGCCGGAGGGCGGCAGCGGCGGCGGCACGGTGGTGGCCTGCGGCACGCCGGAGCAGGTGGCCGCCGTGGAGGCGTCCTATACGGGACAGTATTTGAAGAAGTATCTGGGCTGACGCTTTCCCTGCCCGCCGCATAGGATGTGGCAGGGAGGTGGCGTCATGGAGATATGGCAGGACGGGGTGTTGGCCGGCTTGGCGGCCATCGGGCTGACGGCGATCCTGTGGCTGCTGGCGGGACTGGTGTTCCGGCGGCGGGAGCGGGCGCCGGAGGCGGTGTACCTCGTGGCGCTGCGGGGCGGCGCGGAGCAGCTGGACATGACGCTGCGGGCGCTGGAGAACGTCCGCCGTCTGCCGGTGCTGCTGGTGGACTGCGGGCTGGATGAGACGGGACGGCGGCGGACAGAGCTGCTGACCGCAGACAGCGGCGCGGTGCTGGTGACGCCGGCGCAGCTGGCGGCCCTGTATACGGAGGAAAAAGGGAGGTAAGGCCCATGGGCGAGCGATGCAGCGTGGAGGGCACCGTGGAAGCGGTGATCTTCCAGAACGAGGAAAACGGCTATACGGTGCTGACGCTGGCGGTGGACGGACAGGAGGAGCCGGTAACGGTGGTGGGGTGCATCCCCTGCGCCGCCGCCGGCGAGGGCATGACCGTCACCGGCGTGTGGGTGAACCATCCCTCCTACGGCCCGCAGCTGACGGCGGAGAGCGTAGAGCGCCGGATGCCCCGGGAGGAGCAGGACATTGCGGCCTATCTGGGGTCCGGTATCCTCAAGGGCGTGGGACCGGCCACCGCCCAGCGGCTGGTGGAGCGGTTCGGCACCGACACGCTGCGGGTTCTGGAGGAGGAGCCGGAGCGGCTCCAGACCCTGAAGGGCGTCACCGCCAAGCGGGCCATGGAGCTGTCCGCCGCCTTTCGGGCGCTGACGGGGCTGCGGCAGGTCATGGAGTTTCTGGCGCGGTACGAGCTGCCGGTGCATTTGGCCATGGCGGTGCAGCGCACCTACGGCGATGGGGCCATGCAGGCCCTGCGGGACGACCCGTACCTGCTGAGCCGTGAGCAGTACGGCGTGGACTTCGCCGTGACAGATGCCATCGCCCTGAGCATGGGCTTCGGCGGAGACGACCCCTGCCGGCTGGACGCGGCCATCCTCTATGAATTGAGCCACAACCTCAACAACGGCCACGTGTTCCTGCCGCGGGAGAAGCTGGTGATGGCCACGGCCCAGCTCATCGGCGTGATGCCGGACGCGGTGGAGCTGGCGCTGGACAAGCTCATCGAGCGGTTCGCCGTGGTGCAGCAGCCCATCGCCAACGTGACGGGCTGCTATCTGCCGCGGATGTATCAGGCGGAGACGTTCGTAGCCCAGCGGCTCATCGCCATGGTGAAAACACCGGTGGAAAAGCTGGCGCGGGTGGAAAAGACCATCGCGGACATCGAGAAGGAGCAGGGCGTGGCCTACGCGCCCTTACAGCGGCAGGCGGTGGAGACGGCTGTCGACAGCGGCGTGCTGCTGCTGACCGGCGGGCCGGGCACCGGCAAGACCACATCGCTGCGGGGCATCGTCACGCTGTACCGGCGAATGGGGCTGGATGTGCTGCTGCTGGCTCCCACGGGGCGGGCGGCCAAGCGCCTGGCGGAGGTGACGGGGCAGGAGGCCCAGACCATCCACCGGTGCCTCGGCATGAGCTTCAACGACCTGACGGGGCAGGTGACCTTCAAGAAGGACGCCAAGGACCCGCTGGAGGCCCACGCCGTCATCGTGGACGAGATGAGCATGGTGGATCTGGAGCTGATGCGGGCGCTGCTGGAGGCGCTGCGGCCCTCTTGCCGTCTGGTGATGGTGGGCGACCCCGACCAGCTCCCCTCCGTGGGCGCGGGCAACGTGCTGGGCGATCTGCTGCACAGCGGCGTGATCCCCGCCGTAGCTCTGACGCAGGTGTTCCGGCAGGCGGAGCAGTCCGCCATCATCCGCAACGCCCACGCCGTCAACATGGGGCAGCCGCCGCGGCTGGACAGCAATCAGGGGGACTTCTTCTTCCTGTGCCGTCGGTCGCCGGAGCGGCTGGTGCAGACGGTGGTGGAGCTGTGCCGTGACCGGCTGCCCAAAAGCATGGGCGTGGAGGCGTCGCAGATCCAGGTGCTGTCCCCCACCCGGCGGGGCGAATGCGGCACGGTCAGCCTGAACCGCGCCCTGCAGGCGGCGCTGAACCCGCCGGCGCGGGGCAAGGCCCAGAAGCAGTGGGGCGACATGGTGTTCCGCGTCGGGGACCGGATCATGCAGACGAAAAACAACTACGATGTGCTGTGGACCAGGGACGACGGTACGGTGGGCAGCGGTATCTTCAACGGCGACGTGGGGGTGATCGAGGACATCGACCCCGCCGGCGAGCTGCTGACCGTTCGGTTCGACGACCGGACCGCCGTTTACACGGCGGACCTGCTGGCGCAGCTGGACATGGCCTACGCCATGACGGTACATAAATCCCAGGGCAGCGAGTATCCGGCAGTGGTGCTGGTGTCCGCGCCGGCGGCGCCGTCCCTGATGGTGCGGGGTGTGCTGTACACCGCCATCACCCGGGCGCGGAAGCTGCTGGTGCTGGTGGGCGACGATGGGACGCCGGGGAAAATGGCGGCCAATGACCGGCAGCAGCGGCGGTACAGCGGCCTGCGCCGCCGATTGAAGGAGGGAATGGCATGAGCGTCAACGACAGGCTGGACAAGGCCCAGCGGAGCCTGCTGGACTTTTTCTTCCCGCGGCACTGCCCGTTCTGCCGCAGAGTCACGGGGAAGCGGCTGCTGTGCGAGACCTGCGAGAAGGAGCTGCCCTACTGCGATGAGGTGCGGACCGGCCCCTTCGGACGGTGCGCCGCGCCGCTGTACTATGAGGACGCCGTGCGGGAGGCCATTCTGGCCTTCAAGTTCAAGGGCCGTCTGGAGGCGCTGGACTGCTTTGGCAGCCTGATGGCCCAGACGGCGGCGGAGCGGTTCGCCGGAGAGTTCGATGCGGTGACATGGGCGCCGGTCAGCCAGAGGCGGCTGCGAAAGCGGGGCTTCGATCAGGCGCGGTATCTGTGCGCCAGCCTGTGCGTGGACTGGCACACCGCGCCGCAGGAGACGCTGCGGAAGGTGCGGGACAATCCGCCCCAGTCCGGATTGGAGGACGCCGCCCAGCGGCGGGCCAACGTGCTGGGCGTGTATGAGGCGGTGCAGCCGGAGGCCATTGCGGGCAAACGCTTTTTGCTGGTGGACGACATCGTGACCACCGGCGCTACGCTGGGCGAGTGTGTCCGCGTGCTGAAGGCGGCGGGAGCGGCGGAGGCGGTATGCCTGACGCTGGCCATGACGCGGCCCGACCGCTGACGGTATGGAACCGGTCAAAACCGTGCAGAATGAAATATGAATATTTGGTGACAAAGGGGAAGACCCTATTGCAAAAACGGAAACCTGCCGGTATAATAATTGTTCAGAGAATCAGGCAGGAATGCCATAAAACACCAGAAGAAAAGATATGAGGTGCAATCGTATGTGTGCATTTGCAAAGGATATCGGCATCGACCTCGGCACCGCCTCGGTGCTGGTTTATGTGAAGGGCAAGGGCGTTGTGCTCAATGAGCCGTCGGTGGTGGCCATCGACAAGAACACCGGCAAGCTGCTGAAGGTGGGCGGCGACGCGCAGGCCATGCTGGGCCGTACCCCCGGCAACATCGTGGCCATCCGTCCCCTGCGGGAGGGCGTGATCTCCGACTACGACATGACGGAGCGGATGCTCCGGGAGTTTCTGCATAAGGTCACCGGCGGCTTCCAGCTGTTCAAGCCCCGGGTCATCATCTGCGTGCCCTCCGGCATCACGGAGGTGGAGGAGCGCGCCGTGGTGGATGCGGGCATTCAGGCCGGCGCCCGCCGGGTGTACCTCATCGAGGAGCCGGTGGCGGCTGCCATCGGCGCGGGCATCGACATCGCCAAGCCCGACGGCCACATGGTGGTGGACATCGGCGGCGGCACCAGCGATATCGCCGTCATCTCCCTGAGCGGCGTGGTGGAGAGCGCCTCCATCAAGGTGGCCGGCGACCAGTTCAACGAGTCCATCGTCAAGTATATGCGCCGCAAGCACAATGTACTGGTGGGCGAGCGCACCGCCGAGCTGATGAAGATGGAGATCGGCTGCGTGTTCCCCAAGGAGCAGGAGACATCCATCGAGATCAAGGGCCGCTGCCTGATGACGGGTCTGCCCAAGGTCATCACCGTCACCTCCACCGAGATGCTGGAGGCCTTCGAGGAGCCGGTGGAGCGCATTCTGGAGGCGGTCCACGGCGTGCTGGAGCGCACCCCGCCGGAGCTGGTGGCCGATATCTCCAACAACGGCATCGTCATGACCGGCGGCGGCAGTCTGGTGGACGGCTTTGACCGGCTGATCGAGGCCCGCACCGGCATCCACACCATGGTGGCCGAGGACGCCATCTCCTGCGTGGCCGAGGGCACCGGCAAGAGTCTGGACTCCCTGAACGCCATGACGGACGGCACGGTAAACCTGTCCCGCCGCAAGCAAATGAACTGACATCCCGAAAAGCGGCCGTAAGGCCGCTTTTTTCCCGCTTTTTGCCCATACCCCCTTGCGCTCGGCGGGCAAACGCGTTACTATGAAATGAGCCGGAGCACAACATCATTTTCATAAGGAGGCAACGAGTATGAGGTTTTCCAGCAAGGTACTGAAGTGCGGCCTGTCCCCCATGCGGAAGTTCCATCCATACGCGGTGGCGGCGGAGGCCAAGGGCAAGAAGATCTATCATCTGAACATCGGCCAGCCGGACATTGAGACGCCCAAGGCGTATTTCGAGGCAGTCCGGCACTTCGATCTGCCGGTGCTGGCCTACGCGCCGTCTCCCGGTATTCCGGAGCTGATCGCCGCGGTGCAGAGATACTACGACGCGCTGGGAATGCACTTTGAAACGGGCGATATCCTGATCACCAACGGCGGCAGCGAGGCTCTGCAGATCGCCATGAACTGCATCCTCGACGATGGGGACGAGATCCTGATCCCCGAGCCGTTTTATCCCAATTACAACACCATGGCCTACACCTGCGGCGCCAGCATCCACCCCATCCCCACGTCGCCCCATGACGGCTATCACTACGCCGATCGGGCCAAGGTGGAGGCGGAGATCAACGAGCATACCCGCGCCATCATGGTCACCAATCCGGGCAATCCCACCGGCGCTGTGCTGACGCCGGAGGAGATGCGGATGATGGTGGACATCGCCAAGGAGCACGACCTGTTCATCATCGGCGATGAGGCGTACCGCGAGTTCGTCTATGCCGGCGAGCCGCTGCAATCCATGGGGCAGTTCGACGACGCCGCCGAGAACGTCATTGTCATCGACACCGTTTCCAAGCGGTTCTCCGCCTGCGGCGCCCGCATCGGCTGCATGATCTCCCGCAACAAGGAGCTGATGGCGCAGGCCATGAAGTACGCCCAGTGCCGTCTGTCCGTGCCCACACTGGACCAGGTGGCCGCTGCCGCGCTGTACACCGTCGGCCCCGACTACTTTGCCGCCGTCCGTGAGGAGTACAAGCGCCGCCGCGATACGGTGGTCAATAAGCTGCACGAGATACCCGGCGTGGTCTGCGAGTGCCCCCGCGGCGCCTTCTACATCATGGCCGCCCTGCCTGTGGACGATGCCGACGCCTTCCAGAAGTGGCTGCTGGAGGAGTTCGAGGACAACGGCGACACCGTGATGTTCGCCCCCGGCGAGCCCTTCTACGGTACCCCCGGCAAGGGAAAGAACGAGATCCGCATCGCCTATGTGCTGAAGCAGGCGGACCTGGAGCGCGCCATGGACCTGCTGGCCAAGGGTATCGCCGCCTACAACGCCCGGTAAACGGATACACGCAAAAAAAGAAAGCCCTTTTGGGCTTTCTTTTTTGCGCTTATTTACTTCGCCGCTTTGCGTCTGGCGGCGCGGCGCTGGATGAGCTTCACCAGCTCCACCACCGGAAGGACCAGGAAGGCCAGGGCCAGGGCCACGCCGTACTCCGTCCAGCTGACGGGGGTGAAGCCGAAAGCGTTGGCGATGACGGGCACCTCCAGCACCAGTGTTGTCAGAGCCAGCGAGCCGATCATCGCGCCCCACAGCACCTTGTTGTGGCTGGGCAGCGAGAACACGCTCTTGCGCTGGGAGCGCATATTGAAGCTGTGGAAGATCTCGCACATACTCATGGTCAGGAAGGCCATGGTCATACCGTCGTTGGACACGCCCTTGGGCATCTCAAAATAGCCCACCTCCATGCAGTGTCCGATGATGTAGGAGGTCATGGTGATGATCGTGATCAGCACGCCCTGATACAGGATGTCAAAGCCCAGGCCACCGGCGAAGATGCCGTCCTTGCTGTCCCGGGGCGGGCGGGTCATGGTATCCGGCTCACCCTTCTCCAGACCAAGGGCCAGGGCAGGGAAGCAGTCGGTGATCAGGTTGATAAACAGCAGGTGCACCGGGTTCAGCAGTGTGAAGCCCAGCAGCGTGGCGAAGAACACGCCCAGCACCTCACTCATGTTGCTGGCCAGCAGGAACTGGATGGCCTTGCGGATGTTGTCATAGATCTGACGGCCCTCGCCCACGGCGGAGACGATGGTGGCAAAGTTGTCGTCGGACAGTACCATGTCCGCCACATTCTTGGTGACATCGGTGCCGGTGATGCCCATGCCCACGCCGATGTCGGCGGACTTGATGCTGGGCGCGTCGTTGACGCCATCGCCGGTCATGGCGGTGATGGCGCCCTTGCGCCGCCAGGCGTTGACGATGCGGACCTTATGCTCCGGCTGAACGCGGGCGTAGACGCCGTAGTTCTCGATGACGTTGTCCAGCTCCTCATCGGTCAGGCTGTCCAGCGCGCTGCCGGTCACAGCCTGCGAGGCGTCGGTGATGATGCCCAGCTCCTTGGCGATGGCTACGGCGGTATCCTTGTGGTCGCCGGTGATCATCACAGGACGGATGCCGGCGGCGCGGCACTGGGCCACGGCGTCCTTCACCTCGGGCCGGACGGGGTCGATCATGCCGGCAAGGCCGATGAAGCACAGCTGCTGCTCCAGCTCCTCCGGCTCCAGCTTGTCGGGCAGGCTGTCGTACAGCCGCTCCGCCGCGGCCAGCACCCGCAGGGCCTTGTCGGCCATGGCCTTGTTGTCCGCCAGAATGGCGCTGCGCTTTTCCTCCGTCAGGGGGAGGATCGCGCCGTTCTCCGTATAGTGGGTGCAGCGGCGCAGCACCTCGTCGGGCGCGCCCTTGGTGTACTGGATGAAGCCGGTGTCCGTGCGGTGGATAGTGGACATCATCTTCCGGCTGGAGTCGAAGGGCGCCTCGGCGCAGCGGGGCTGCCGGTTCTCCAGACGGGGCTTGGGACAGCCGTTGGCCGCGCCGAAGTTCACCAGCGCCGCCTCGGTGGGCTCGCCCTGTGCGCCGCCGTCCTCCAGAATGGCGTCGTTGCAGAGGGTCATGGCGGTGGCCAGCAGGGTCAGAGGACCGGTGTGCTCCACCACCGTCATCTTGTTCTGGGTCAGGGTGCCGGTCTTGTCGGAGCAGATGACCTGCGTGCAGCCCAGCGTCTCCACGGCGGTCAGGCGGCGGATGACGGCGTGCTGCTTGCTCATGTTGGTGACGCCGATGCTCAGCACCACCGTCACCACCGTGGCAAGGCCCTCGGGAATAGCGGCCACGGCCAGAGAAACGGCCACCATGAAGGTCTCCAGGATGGCGGTGAGGGAATAGTCGCCCACCACCAGCAGGTCAAAGACGAAGATGAACACGCAGATGCCCAGCACCAGCTTGCTGAGCGTCTTGCCCAGCTGAGTCAGCTTGCGCTGGAGGGGCGTCTGCTCCTCCTCGGTCTGGGCCAGCACATGGGCGATCTTGCCCATCTCCGTATCCATGCCGGTGGCGGTGATGACGGCTCTGCCGCGGCCATAGACCACGGTGCTGCCCATGTAGCACATATTTTTCCGGTCGCCCAGCGGCACCTCGCTGCCGGTCAGCAGCTCCACCGCCTTGGTGACGGGGACGCTCTCTCCGGTAAGCGCGGCCTCCTCAATTTTCAGAGAAGCGCACTCCAGCAGCCGCCCATCGGCGGGAATGGCGTCGCCGGCCTCCAGCACCACCACGTCGCCGGGCACCAGCTGGCTGCTCTCCACCACCAGCTGGTGGCCGTCCCGCAGCACCTTGCACCTGGCAGCGGTCATGGACTGGAGCGCCTCAATGGCGGCCTCGGCCTTGCTCTCCTGCACCACGCCCAGAATGGCGTTGAGCAGCACCACGGCCAGAATGATAAACACCTCCGTGAAGCTCTCACCGCTGAGCGCGTTGGTGACGGCGGAGACCGCCGCCGCGGCCATGAGGATCAGCAGCATGGGATCCTTCAGCTGGGTCAGAAAGCGCTGGAGGAGGGAGGGCTTTTCCGCCTCCTTCAGCTTGTTGGGGCCGAACTTGGCGAGGCGCGCCTCCGCCTCCGCCGCCGTCAGGCCCTGAGACGAGCTGTGCAGCTCGTCCAGTACCTCCTGGGGGGAGAGATTGTAGTCGTTACGCATGGGGATTCTCCTTCCTCTATTTCCATATTTTTGTTTCCACATAACAAAAGACTCATACACAGACCGTGTCTGTGTATGAGTCTCATTCTTTCAGGACACAACGGGCGCGGTGCGCCGGGATGACGGTGTGCCTCGCCCCGCGAACCGCCGCGGTGCGGAATTACTCCCTCAAACAGCGTTACTATATCGTAGCGAAACGCGTTTGTCAAGACGGCGAAATGTTAAATTTCCGCCACGGAGGCGCACAGCCGGTCAAAGTAGCGGTAGAAGGGCATCAGGCGCTGAAAGCCGTCGATCACATCCTGCGCCAGCGCGGGGGAGAAGATGCGCTCGTCCAGCGGCAGCTCATGCTGGAGATGGATGGATTTCCGGTTGTACCACGGGCGCAGCAGCGGCGCGGGGGTGCCCTTGCTGCGGGCATACTCCGGCCCGCTGAGGGCAAAGACATCCTGCCGGTTGAACTGCCGCACCAGACGGGACAGCTCCTCCGGATGCTGGTCGATGCCGCGGCGGTAGGCGGCCATCAGCGCCGGACGGGGACACCAGAAGCCCATGCCGTAGCTGTAATAGTCCGGCGCGATCTCAAAATAGAAGGTGGGGCGGCCCGTCCAGTCCTGATCGCCGGTGCGGATGCAGAACCAGAGGTGATCCTTGTACGGCCCCTGCCCGTGAAGCCGGCGGGCGTCCCGATAGATGCGGGAGAGCTTCAGCAGGAACGGCTCATCGGGATAGGCCTCGTGGACGGCGGCGTAGACCTGCTCCGCCAGCGCCCGCGTGGGGGCCAGCAGGTGGTCCTGATAGTCCTGCTTGTGGTCCAGAAACCAGCCCCGTTCGTTGTTGAAGCGGATGCCCCAGAGGAAATCCACCGTCTCCTGTGTGTAGCCCTGAAATGCCATGGTCAACGCTCCTCGGTAAATATTTGTTCCGTTGTCATATTGTATCCGCTTTGCGGCAGTTTTGCAAGCGGGGAGGGGAGAAACCGCGTGAAAAGCAAGAGGCCGCCCCATGGCCCGAAGAACGAAAGCCGCACGGCGTTTGACCGGCAGGGTAAAAAAGCGTCGGAGCAAAGCTCGCTTTGCTCCGACGTGGTGCCGGTGACCGGACTCGAACCGGTACGCTGTCGCCAGCGGTGGATTTTGAGTCCACTACGTCTACCAATTCCATCACACCGGCATACGACCCCGTCATTATACCGTAGGAAGACCGTAAATTCAAGGGGAAAATCGCCCGCAGGCGGAAAATGCGGCGCAGGGGGCGGCAGACCTTGCACCGGAGGCAAAAATATGGTATGATAATCAATCAAATATGCAAATGAGCGAGGGAAGTATGACCACAAAAGATTTTCAGGAGCGCAGCCTGCTGCGGATTTTCCTGTCCTATTTCAAGCCCCACCGGCGGCTGTTTGCGCTGGATATGACCTGCGCGTTCCTCATCGCGGCGGTGGATCTGGCGTTTCCGCTGATCTCCCGCCGGGCCATGTACACCTGGCTGCCGGAAAAGCAGTTCCGCGTGTTCTTTCTTGTCATGGCGGCGGTGGTGGCGGCCTATGTGGTGCGGTCGGCGCTGTACTTCGTGGTGGCCTACTGGGGACACACCTTCGGGATCCGCGTGGAGGCGGACATCCGCCGCGACCTGTACCACCACATGCAGGAGCTGGGCTTCGACTTCTATGACCGGAACCGCACCGGCCAGCTGATGAGCCGCCTGACCAGCGACCTGTTCGAGGTGACGGAGCTGGCCCATCACGGGCCGGAGGACCTGTTCATCTCGCTGGTGACCATCGTGGGCGCGCTGGTGGTGATGTTCTGCATCCGGTGGGAGCTGGCGCTGGTGCTGCTGGTGATGCTGCCGGTGCTGCTGCTGGCGGCGCTGCGCCGCCGCAGACAGATGAGCGCCGCGTCCCGTGCCGCCAAGCAGAAGACCGGCGTCATCAACGCCGCCATCGAGTCGGGCCTGTCCGGCGTCCGCACCACCAAGGCCTTCGCCAACGAGGAGGCCCAGCAGGAGCGGTTCGACGAGGCCAACGAGGTGTTCAAGACCGCCAAGCGCGGGTTTCATAAGGAAATGGGCTTTTTCACCGCCGTCATGGAATTCTTCACCAACATCCTGCCGGTGGCGGTGATCGCCGTGGGCGGCTGGCTCATCATGCAGGAGCGCATGAACTATGTGGACCTCATCACCTTCTCCCTGTACGTCACGTCCTTCGTCAGTCCCATCCGAAAGCTGGCCAACTTCGCGGAGATGTTCTCCAACGGCTTTGCGGGACTGAACCGCTTCGTGGAGCTGATGCGAACGGAGCCGACCATTCAGGACGCGCCGGACGCGGCAGAGCTGACGGACGTGCGGGGCGACGTGGCGGTGGATCATGTGTCCTTCGCCTACAACGACGGAGCGGAGGTGCTCCACGATGTGTCGCTGTCCGTGCCTGCGGGGGAGACGGTGGCGCTGGTGGGGCCCTCCGGCGGCGGCAAGAGCACGCTGTGCCAGCTGCTGCCCCGCTTTTACGACGTGGACGCGGGCAGCATCCGCGTGGACGGCCACGACGTGCGGCAGGTGACCCAAAGCTCCCTGCGCCGCGCCATCGGCATCGTGCAGCAGGATGTTTTCCTGTTTGCCGACACCATCCGCGAGAACATCCGCTACGGGCGGCCCGGCGCCTCCGATGAGGAGGTGGAGGCCGCGGCCAGACGGGCGGAGATCTACGACGACATCATGGCCATGCCCGACGGCTTCGACACCTATGTGGGCGAGCGAGGCACCCTGCTGTCCGGCGGCCAGAAGCAGCGGGTATCCATCGCCCGCATCTTCCTGAAGGACCCGCCCATTCTCATTCTGGACGAGGCCACCTCCGCGCTGGACAGCGTGACGGAGGCGAAGATACAGGGCGCCTTCGATGAGCTGTCGCAGGGGCGCACTACCCTCATCATCGCCCACCGTCTGTCCACCATTCGGGCGGCGGACCGCATTCTGGTCATCCAGAACGGCTGCATCGCCGAGGAGGGCACCCACGCCCAGCTGCTGGCACGGGAGGGGGCCTACGCCCGCTTGTATCACACGCAGGATCTGGGAGGCGCGTATGGAACGACGTGAGCTGCTGGACCGCGCGGCGCGGGACGAGGAGGAGCGGCTGCTGCTGGGCCGCGTTTGGGATAAGTGGGACCAGTGCCGGCTGCGAAGCGTACCGGCGGCCACGGATTTCCTGTCGCCTCAGGAGCAGGCGGCGGCGCTGCGGCTCCTCCGTGCGCTGGGGGTGCAGGAGGGCTATGTGTTTTCCGGCGGCTATGAGGGCGCGGAGCGGCAGCGGCTGTTTTTCCTGCCGGACTGGGCGGAGGAGCCGGAGCCGGACGCCATTGCGGCGGTGGCCTGCACCTGGTACGGCGGCGAGAGCCTGACCCACCGGGATTTTCTGGGGAGCCTGATGGGTCTGGGATTGACCCGCGGGACGATTGGCGATATACTGGTCACGGAGGGCCGGTGTCAGGTGCTGACGCTGCCGAAGACGGCGGCGTTCCTGCTGACCGGCTGGGACGCGGCGGGCCGCGTGAGGCTGCGGGTGTCGCCGCTGCCGCTGGAGGAGCTGGAGGTCCCCGCCCTGACGTTCAGGGAGGTGCGGGACACGGTGTCCTCCCTGCGGCTGGACAACGTGCTGGCGGCGGGCTTTGCCCTCAGCCGCGGACGGGCGGCGGAGGCCGTGGAGCGCGGCGCGGTGCAGGTGAACTGGACCGTGTGCCAGAAGCCGGATAAGCCGGTGGCGGCAGGGGATACCATCACCTGCCGCGGCTTGGGAAAATGCGTGCTGGACAGCGTGGGCGGCCCCACGAAAAAGGGACGGCTGCCCGTGATCATCCGGCGCTTTGTGTAAGGGGTACAGTATATGGAGCAAAAAAAGATCGACCGCATCAACGAGCTGGCTCACAAGGCCAAGGCCGAGGGCCTCACCGAGGAGGAGCAGAAGGAACGGGAGACCCTGCGGCAGGAATATCTGGACGCGATCATGGGCAATCTCCGGCGGGAGCTGGACAACACCTACATCGTGGATGAAAACGGCAACAAGCGGAAGCTGCGGGGAAAGGGGTTCAAGTCCTGATGGCATACGAAAACGACAACGGAAACGGCATCCGCCCGGAGCAGCCCCAGCCGCCGAAGAAGAACAGTGACATCGGCTCGTGGATCTTCATCGCCGTCATGTTTGCCGTCTGGTGGCCCATCGGCCTGATCATGCTGCTGAGCAAGCTCAGCGAGGGCGGCGGCAAAAAGAAGAATACCCGCGCCCACACGCCTGCTCAGACGGGGCAGCGCACGTCCCAGCGGACCCAGTCCGCGCAGGCGGAGCGGGCGCGCAGTGCCGTGAAGCAGGTGACGCGGACGCCGGACTATACCGCCAAGGGCGGCAAGGCGATGAGGGTCATCGGTACGGTGCTGAGCATTCTGGGGTGTCTTACGCTGTTTTCTGCCGTGAGCGACAACCTGTCCTTTGCCTACCACTACAACGAGTGGTGGTATTTCGCCCAGCAGCTGTTCTATCCGCTGGGCATGGTGGCCGGCGGCGCGTCGCTGCTGCTGGGCAGCGGCGCCATGAAGCGCCGCCAGCGCCGGTTCGCCACCTATCTGCGGACCGTCGGGCAGAAGCCCGCTGTGCCTCTGGATTATCTGGCCCGCGCAGCGGACGTGTCCCGCCGCCGCGTGGAGAAGGATATCGACCTCATGCTGGAAAAGGGCCTGTGGGGCGACGAGGCCTATGTGGATCTGGGCAGCGGGATGCTGTTCCGGTCCCAGGCGGCGGCCACGGCCTACTTTACCCGCGCCCGTGAGATGGCTCAGCCTGACCAGCCGGCGGTGCAGCCGCAGGCGGCGGAGGGCTATGCCGGTGTCCTGCGGCAGATCCGGGAGCTGAACGACCGCATCGCCGATGCGGGGCTGAGCGCCAAGATCGACCGGCTGGAGCAGGTGTCGGGCCGTATTTTCAAGGCCATTGAGGACGATCCGGACAAGAAGGACGCGGCAGGCACGTTCCTGAACTACTATCTGCCCACTACCCTGAAGCTGCTGGAGAACTATGCTGCCTTCGAGGAGGCGGGGGTCAGCGGCGAGAACCTGTCTCAGGCCAAAAGCCGCATCGAGGCCACCATGGACAGCATCGTGGCGGGCTTTGAGCACCAGCTGGATGAGCTGTACCGCACCGACGCCATGGACATCGACAGCGATATCCGTGTGATGGAGACCATGCTGCGCCGCGACACAGCCAGCGCGGCCGACGATTTCGGCCTGGGCGGCGCCGCCGTGCAGCAGAAGCCGGAACCATAAAGGGCAAGGGAGACGCGGCCGCAGGCCGCGCTCCCTTTCGCGCTTTTCCGGCGGACGTTACCGGTAACGGGTTTCGCCAAAAGGAGAGCCCTGTTTATTGACGGAAAGGCAGAAAAAGAATACAATACAGGCACAAGAACGGCATCTGCCGCCCTGCTTCGCGCCCATCGGCGCGGCAGGCACGGCAGGGCGCTGCAAAAGGAGAGGGAGCATGACCAAGGAGATGGAGCGGTACCGCGGCGGCCGCTGGAACGGGGCCTACGCCTATCTGGGCGCGCATCCCGCGGCGCAGGGCTATGTGTTCCGCGTGTGGGCGCCTCACGCCCGCCAGGTGGCGCTGGCCGGCGATTTCAGCGGCTGGCAGCCTCTGGATATGGCCCGCGACGATGACGGCGTGTGGGCGCTGACCGTGGCCGGTGCGGCGGTGTATGACAGCTATAAATACATCGTCACCGGCGCCGACGGACGCACCGTATGGAAGGCAGACCCCTTCGCATTCCACGCCCAGACCCGCCCGGGGACCGACAGCAAGGTATACGATCTGTCCGGCTACGGCTGGCGGGATGATGCGTGGCGGGAGAAGTGCCGCCGACAGCCGCCGGTGGAGGGGCCGCTGCTCATCTACGAGGTGCATCTTGGCTCCTGGCGCCGCCACGAGGACGGCACCAGCCTCAGCTATCGGGAGCTGGCGCGGGAGCTGCCCGCCTACGTCAGGAGCATGGGCTACAACTTCGTGGAGCTGCTGCCGGTGACGGAGTACCCGCTGGACGACAGCTGGGGCTATCAGTGTACCGGCTACTTCGCCCCCACCAGCCGCTACGGTACGCCCCACGATTTCATGGCGCTGGTGGACGCCCTGCATCAGGCGGGGGTGGGCGTGATCCTGGACTGGGTACCCGCCCACTTCTGCAAGGACAGCCATGGCCTCATCGAGTTTGACGGCACCTGCCTGTACGAGTACGGCGACCCGCTGAAGTGGGAGCACGCCGGCTGGGGTACACGGGTGTTCGACTTCGGCAAGCCGGAGGTGTGCAGCTTCCTGCTGTCCTCCGCGGCCTACTGGCTGCGGGAGTACCACATCGACGGCCTGCGGGTGGACGCGGTGGCGTCCATGCTGTATCTGGATTATGACCGGCAGGGCGGCGCGTGGCGTCCCAACTGCCATGGCGGACGGGAGAATCTGGAGGCCATCGAGTTCCTGCGGGAACTGAACCGGACGGCCTTCGCCGTCAACGGCAGCGCCCTCATGGTGGCGGAGGAGTCCACGGCGTGGCCACTGGTGACGTATCCGCCGGAGCAGGGGGGGCTGGGCTTCAACCTGAAGTGGAACATGGGCTGGATGAACGATCTGTGCCACTATCTGAAGATGGACCCCTATTTCCGCCAGTTCCACCACAGGGACGTGACCTTCTCCATGGTCTACGCCTTTTCCGAGAACTACGTGCTGCCCCTGTCCCACGATGAGGTGGTGCACATGAAGGGCTCCCTGCGGGGGAAGATGCCCGGCGACGACTGGCGGCAGCTGGCAGGCGTGCGGGGCTTCTACGCCTATATGCTGTGCCACCCGGGGAAGAAGCTGCTGTTCATGGGCGCGGAGCTGGGCCAGTGGCACGAGTGGGCGTTTCAGGGCCAGCTGGACTGGTATCTGCTGGACGATCCCGCCTGCCGCGCCACCCATGAGTGCATCCGCCAGATGAACCGGCTGTACCGCCGGAACCGGTGCCTGTGGGAGAACGATCGGGACTGGGACGGTTTCGAGTGGCTGGTGGCCGACGACAATCACAACAACGTGCTGGTGTTCCTGCGCCGGGACCGGAAGGGGCACGAGTTGCTGTGCGCGGTGAACTTCGCGCCGGTGCCGTGGGAGAACTACCGCTTCGGCGTGCCGGACCGCGCGTATTACGAGGCGATCTTCAACACGGACGATATCCAATGGGGCGGCAGCGGCGTCTGCGCCGCCGGCCCCATCGTGACCGAGCCGGTCCCCTCCCACGGACGAAACCAGTCCATCGCGCTGACCATCCCGCCGTTGGGCGCGGTGATCCTGCGGGGACACGGCCGGCTGAAACGGAAAAAAGAGGAAGCAGGAGGTACGCAAGCATGAAGAAAGAATGTGTCGCCATGCTGCTGGCCGGCGGACAGGGCAGCAGGCTCTACGTCCTGACCGGCAATATGGCCAAGCCCGCCGTACCCTTCGGCGGCAAGTTCCGCATCATTGACTTTCCCCTGTCCAACTGCACCAACTCCGGCATCGACACGGTGGGCGTGCTCACCCAGTACCGGCCGCTGGAGCTGAACGGCTACATCGGCAGCGGCCAGCCGTGGGAGCTGGACCGGATGTACGGCGGCGTTCACATCCTGCCGCCCTACCAGTCCGCCACCGGCGCCGTGTGGTACAAGGGCACCGCCAACGCCATCTACCAGAACATGGGCTTCGTGGACCTGTACGACCCCGAGTATGTGCTGGTGCTGTCCGGCGACCACATCTACAAGATGGACTATTCCGACCTGCTCCGCCGCCATAAGGAGGCGAAGGCTGCCTGCACCATCTCCGTCATGGAGGTGCCGTGGGAGGAGGCCAGCCGCTTCGGCATCATGTCCGTGGACGATGCGGACCTCATCACCGAGTTCGCCGAAAAGCCCAAGGAGCCCAAGAGCAATCTGGCTTCCATGGGCATCTACGTCTTCACCTGGAGCAAGCTGAAGGCCTATCTCACCGCCGATGAGGCGGATCCCCGCAGCGACAACGACTTCGGCAAGAACATCATCCCCACCATGCTGGCGGCGGGAGAGACCATGGCGGCCTACCGCTTTGACGGCTACTGGAAGGACGTGGGCACGCTGGACTCCCTGTGGGACGCCAACATGGATATGCTGTCCCCCGGCTCGGGGCTGAACCTGCTGGACAAGAAGTGGCCCATCTACGGCCGCACCCCCAACTGCCCGCCCACCTTTGTGGGGCCGGACGGCGACATCGGCAACAGCGCCGTGGCCAAGGGATGCAGCATTCTGGGCGAGGTGAAAAACACCGTTCTGAGCTACGGCTCCTCCGTGGGCGAGGGGGCCGAGGTGTCCTACTCCGTGGTGATGCCCAACGCCATCATCGAGGCAGGAGCCAAGGTGTCCTACGCCATCATAGGCGAGGGCTGCCATGTGGGGAAGAATGCGGTGGTCGGCGGCGCGCCGGGCAGCGTGGACTTTGACCACTGGGGCATCGCGGTGCTGGGCCCCGGCACCGCCGTTCCCGACGGCGGCGTGGTGGAGCCGAAAATGATGCTGGGCGCCAACGGCAAGGAGGTACGGCCATGAAAGGTATGCACGGGATCATCTTCTCCTATGAGAAGCAGACAGACCTGCGGGAGCTGATCGCGGGCCGCATCCACGGATCCATCCCCTTCGGCGGGGATTACCGCGTCATCGACTTCATGCTCTCCGCTATGGTCAATGCCGGCATCACCGATGTGGGCGTCATCATGCACGGCAAGTGCCAGTCCATGCTGGATCATCTTGGCTCCGGCAAGAGCTGGGATCTCAGCCGCAACCACGGCGGCCTTACGCTGCTGCCCGCCTTTGCCTACAACGAAAGCCGCGGCGTGGGCGGTCAGTACCGCGGCAAGGTGGAGGCGCTGGCAGGCGTCATGAACTATCTCAAGGGCATCCGGCAGGACTATGTGGTGCTGGCGGACAGCGACCTTGTCATCAACCTGCCGCTGGAGGACGTGCTGCGCCGCCATATCGACAGCGGCGCGGACATGACGGCGGTATGCACCTCTGTGGCCGGCGACGTGTCGGACACCTATTTCACGCTGGATGAAACAGGCCGTATCCTTGAAACGGCCTATGATGTGCTATCGCCGGTGGGCTACCGCTGCCTGAACCTGTTCGTGCTGCGGAAGGAGCTGCTGCTCCGGATGGTGACGGAATGCGCCAGCCGCAACCACTTCAGCTTCCGTCACAATATCCTGCAGGAGATGGGCGGGCGCTATCGCTTCCACGCCTATGTCTACGACGGCTACGCCGCCCGCATCAACAGCGTCCAGAGCTACTACCAGCGCAGCATGGAGCTGCTGGACCCCGCCCTGCGGCAGGCCCTGTTCTGCCCGGAGCGGCCGGTATACGGCAAGGAGAACGACTCTCCCTCCAGCTACATCGATCCCAGCGGCCCCTGCGTCAATTCCCTGATCGCCGATGGCTGCAACATCCAGGGCAGCGTAAAAAATTGCATCCTGTTCCGCAATGTGCGAATTGAAAAAGGCGCCAGTGTGGAAAACTGTATTCTGTTCAAGGATACGGTGGTGAAAAGCGGCGCGGTGCTGCACAGCGTCATCACCGACAAGTATGTGACCGTCGGCGAGCACGTGACGCTGATGGGCCACGAGAACTATCCCATCGTCATCGCCAAGGGCAGCGCCGTCTGAGCGCCGCCGGAGAAAGGAGCTGCGGTATGAAGATCCTGTATGTGTCCAGTGAGGCGTTTCCCTTCTGCAAGACCGGCGGATTGGCGGATGTGGCGGGCAGCCTGCCCCCCGCGCTGGCCCGCTGCGGCGACGAGGTGGCGGCCATTCTGCCGCTGTACGGCCAGATCGGCCGCCAATGGCGCGACCAGATGACGTTCCGCCGCTACATCTATGTGGATCTGGGCTGGCGCCACCAGTACTGCGGCCTGTTCTCGCTGGTGCGGGACGGCGTGACGTGGTATTTTGTGGACAACGAGCACTATTTCTGCCGCGACCGGCTGTACGGCGAGTTCGACGACGGCGAGCGCTTTGCCTTCTTCTGCAAGGCGGTCATCGACCTGCTGCCCAGTCTGGACTGGATGCCCGACATCCTCCACTGCAACGACTGGCAGACGGCGCTGGTGCCCATCTACCTCAAGGACGTGTCTACCCGCTGGGAGGCGGTGCGCCGCATCCGCACGGTGTTCACCATCCACAACATCGAATATCAGGGCCGCTATGGCGAGGACACGGTAGACCAGCTGTTCGGACTTGACAGAGGGTGGTACAATGACGGCACAGTGCAGATGGACGGCGATGTGAATCTGATGAAGGGGGCCATGCTGGTGTCCGATGCAGTCACCACCGTCAGCCCCACCTACGCCGCTCAGCTCCACGACGCGGCCTACGCCGAGGGCATGGAGAGCGTGGTGCGTATGATCGACTGGAAGTTTTCCGGTGTCGTGAATGGCATCGACATGGCGGGCTACGACCCGTCCGCCGACCCCGCCCTGCCGGAGCGCTACGATGTGGATCACATGGCGGGCAAGGCCGCGTGCAAGGCGTCCTTGCAGGCGGCGCTGGGCCTTGAACAGGAGCCGGATACGCCCCTCATGGGCATCGTCAGCCGCCTGGTGGGCCACAAGGGACTGGATCTGGTGGAGCAGGGGCTGGACGGCATCATGGCCACCGGCTGCCAGCTGGTGGTGCTGGGCAAGGGCGACAGCCGCTACGAGGACTTCTTCCGCGGCAAGGCGTGGCAGTACGGCGGCCGCCTGTCGGCCCAGATCACCTACGCCGAGGATCTGGCCCGCCGCGTCTACGCCGGCTGCGACCTGTTTCTCATGCCGTCCCGCAGCGAGCCCTGCGGCCTGAGCCAGATGATCGCCATGCGCTACGGCGCGGTGCCCATCGTCCGACGCACCGGCGGCCTTGCCGACACGGTGAAGTCCTGTCAGGTGGGGCAGGAGGACGGCACCGGCTACCTGTTCGAGCGCTACGATGCCGGCGCCATGCTGGATGTCATCGGGCAGGCCACCGGTCTGTACCGCGGGGATCGGGCGGGCTTTGACGCCGTGCGCCGCCGCGGCATGACGGCGGACTTCAGCTGGGCGCGGAGCGCCGGCGACTACCGCCGCATCTATGAAAACCTGCTGGGCTGACGCCCGGCTGCTCATACGGAGGATTTTTGTATATGACCTATACCAAGGACACACTGAAGGAAGCCATCGTGCAGAAGCTGCGCCTGAACTACGGCTGCACCGAGAAGCAGGCCACCGACGGCGAGATGATGAAGGCCTGCGCCATGGTGCTGCGGGACATCATGGCCGAGCACGGCGTGCAGACCCGCGAGAAGGCCGCCCACGAGGGCCAGCGCAAGGTACATTACCTGTCGCTGGAGTTCCTGATGGGCCGCAGCCTGATGAAGAACGCCTATAATCTGGAGCTGCTGGACGAGCTGACCGCCGCCATCGGCGAGCTGGGCTTCAAGGCCGCCGACATCTTCGAGATCGAGCCGGACGCCGGTCTGGGCAACGGCGGTCTGGGCCGTCTGGCCGCCTGCTATCTGGACAGCATGACCACGCTGGAGATCCCCGCCGCCGGCTACTCCATCTGCTATGAGCTGGGCATCTTCAAGCAGAAGATCGTGGAGGGCCAGCAGGTAGAGCTGCCCGACGACTGGATGCAGCTGGGCGATGCGTGGCTGCTGCCCAAGCTGCAGGAGGCGGAGGAGGTCCACTTTGGCGGCAAGGTCCGCACCCGCTGGGACAACGGCCACCTGATGGTGGTCCACGAGGATTATACCCGCGTCATGGCCGTGCCCTGCGACATGGAGATCGCCGGCTACGACACGGACCATGTCAACACCCTGCGGCTGTGGCAGGCCCGCAGCCCCAAGCCCATCGACATGAAGCTGTTCAGCCAGGGCCAGTATCTGCAGGCCTCGGAGGAGCGTGCCATGGCGGACGCCATCAGTCAGGTGCTCTATCCCGAGGACAACCACTATGAGGGCAAGTCCCTGCGGCTGAAGCAGCAGTATTTCTTCGTCTCCGCCACCATGCAGTCCATCACCCGCAAGCATATCGAGGTCTACGGCACCCTGAAGAACTTCCACGAGAAGAATGTCATCCAGATCAACGACACCCACCCCACGCTGGTGATCCCCGAGCTGATGCGTATTCTGGTGGACGATGCGGGCCTCGACTGGGACGAGGCGTGGCACATCGTGACCCACTGCGTGGCCTACACCAACCATACGGTGATGGCTGAGGCGCTGGAGGTCTGGCCCCAGCAGCTGTTTGAGACGCTGCTGCCCCGCATCTGGCAGCTCCTGCAGGAGATCGCCCACCGCTGGCAAAGACAGGTGGAGGATTACTTCCACGATCCCGCCAAGACCGCCAAGCTGGCTATCATCTGGGACGGCCATGTGCGTATGGCCAACCTGTGTCTGGCCGGCGCCATGGCGGTGAACGGCGTGTCGGCGCTGCACTCCGAGATTTTGCGTAAGGACGTGTTCAAGGAAGCCTGCCAGATGATGCCCGACAAGTTCAAGAACGTCACCAACGGCATTGACCACCGCCGCTGGTTGCCCCAGATCAACCGCGGTCTCAACGACCTGATCTGCGACCTCACCGGCGACGGCTACCTCACCCATCCGCAGGACCTGAAAAAGCTGGAGGCCTACGCCGACGATACCGCGGTGCTGAAGCGGCTGGAGGAGATCAAGCGCCAGAACAAGCTGGCCTTCGCCGCCTACGCCAAGAAGCAGCAGGACGTGGTGCTGAACACCGACGCCATCTTTGATGTGCAGGTGAAGCGGCTTCATGAGTACAAGCGCCAGCTCCTCAATGTGCTGCACATCATCTACCTGTACCAGAGGTTACAGGACGATCCCGATATGGACCTGCGGCCCCAGACCTTCCTGTTCGGCGCCAAGGCCGCCCCGGGCTACGCCGTGGCCAAGCGTATTATCCATCTGATCAACTCGCTGGCAGCCCAGATCGACCGCGACCCTGTCTGCAAGGACAAGCTGCAGGTGGTATTTCTGGAGAACTACCGCGTCTCGCTGGCGGAGATGCTGATGCCCGCCAGCGAGGTGAGCCAGCAGATCTCCACTGCCGGCAAGGAGGCCAGCGGCACCGGCAATATGAAGTTCATGATGAACGGCGCCCTGACCGTGGGCACGCTGGACGGCGCCAACGTGGAGATGCACGAGGTGCTGGGCGACGAGAATATGTTCCTGTTCGGCCTGAAGGCCGACGAGGTGGCCCGTCTGCGCCACACCTACGATCCCCAGCTGCTGTACCAGCGTGACCCCGTGCTGCGCCGGGTGGTGGATCAGCTCAAGACCGGCTTTGGCGACGGCGTGACCTACGAGGATATCTGGCAGCGTCTGGTGATGGGCGGGGATTGTCCCGCCGACCAGTATATGGTGCTGGCGGACTTCGCCGCCTACTGCGACGCCGAGGAGCGGATGTGCCGCACCTACGGCGACCGGACGGCGTGGAACCGCATGAGCCTGCGGAATATCGCCCGCAGCGGTATCTTCGCGGCGGACCGGGCCATTGCCCAGTATGCCGATACCATCTGGCACGTGCCGTATAAGAAATAAGTGGAAAGAGAGGGACTGCCCGCGCAGTCCCTCTCTTGACATATATGGTATACTATCATCGGAATCATATGAAAACGAGGACACGGATATGGAAGTGACACAGGGCGCACCGTTTGAGAGCTTTGGCCTGTCGGAGGCCACCATGCGCGCCGTTCGCAACAAGCATTACACCATCAGTACGCCGGTGCAGGCCGGCTGCATCCCGCCCATGCTGGCGGGGAAGGACGTCATCGCCAAGGCCCCTACCGGCACCGGTAAGACCATGGCCTTCGGCATCCCCATCATCGAGCGCATCGACCCGGAGAGCGAGGCGGTACAGGCCGTCATCCTCGCCCCCACCCGGGAGCTTGCCATGCAGATCACCGACGAGATGCGGGACATCGCCGTGTGCCACGAGGGCGTGCGGCTGGTGTGCCTGTACGGCGGCCAGCCCATCGGCAAGCAGATCGACGCCCTGAAGCGCCGCCCCCAGATCGTGGTGGCCACACCGGGACGGCTCAGCGACCACATGAAGCGCCGCACCGTGGTGCTCAAGGATGTCAGCACCGTGGTGCTGGACGAGGCCGACCGGATGCTGGACATGGGCTTTATCCACGATGTCACCCGCATTCTGGACAAGATCCCCAACCGCAAGAATCTGGGGATGTTCTCCGCCACCATCTCCCGGGAGGTCATGGACATCTCCTGGGTCTACCAGCGCGACCCGGAGGAGATCACGGTGCAGGCCACCAAGGAGAATAAGCCCGATATCCTCCAGTACCGGCTGGAGGTGCCGTCCGACGGCAAGGTAGACGCCATCGCCCGTATCCTGAACTGCGAGAATTACGAGCGGGTCATCTGCTTCTGCAACACCAAGGGCAGCACCGAGCGGCTCACCAAGTTTTTGCAGATGCGGGGCGTGGACGCCCAGTGCATCCACGGCGACATCCCCCAGCGCAAGCGGGAGGAGGTCATGCAGCGCTTCCGCGACGGCAAGCTGCGGGTGTTCGTGGCCACGGATGTGGCCAGCCGCGGCATCGACGTGGACGATGTAGACGCCGTGTTCAACTACGAGGTGCCGGAGGAGAACGAGTACTACGTCCACCGCATCGGCCGGACGGGCCGCGCCAAAAAGCACGGCGTGGCGTACACGCTGCTCAGCGATTTCCCCAGCCGGATGCGGCTGGATGACATCGCCCGCAACACCCGCAGCCAGATCACACCGGCCACCGTGGACGAGGCCGGCCATGTGATCCCCGCAGAGAAAAAGTAATCTATCACACAAAAAACAAGTCCTCCGCGCTCTGCGCGGAGGACTTGTTTTTTTGTTGCAGGAGACGTTACAGGACGGCCTTGATGGCGCCCAGCAGCCCGTCATAGCTGTCGAAGGCGGGGAGCTGGGGATAGTCCGCCTTGATCTTGTCCGTGGTGCGGAACAGGAAGCCGGCCTTGCTGTGGAGGATCATCTCCAGATCGTTGTAGCTGTCGCCGCCGGCGATGGTGTCATAGCCGATGGACTGAAGGGCCTTGACGGTGGTGAGCTTGGAGTGCTCGCACCGCATCAAATGGCGGGAGATATACCCGTTTTCATCAATTTCAAGGGTGTTGCACAGCAGCGTGGGGTAGCCCAGCTTCTTCATCAGCGGCATTCCGAACTGATCGAAGGTGTCGCTGAGGATGACCACCTGCGCCATGCTGCGAAGCTCATCCAGAAACTCTTTTGCGCCCGGCAGCGGGTCGATTTTGGCGATAACGTTCTGGATCTGCTGCAATTTCAAGCCTTTCTCGCGCAAAATTTCGATACGCCAGCGCATGAGCTTGTCGTAGTCCGGCTCGTCGCGGGTGGTGCGGCGCAGCTCGGGGATGCCGCTCTCCTCGGCAAAGGCGATCCAGATCTCGGGGACGAGAACGCCCTCCATATCCAAGCAAACAATGTTCATAAAAGCGGCTCCTTTCTCACTTTTTCAGCACCTCTGCCAGCACATAGTCCAGCATGGCGTCCTTGTCGATCACGTCCTTATGCAGCACGGGGCGGCCCTCCAGCCCTGCCAGATTGGGGGGGATGGGGACGCCGGAAATGCGGGAAAGCTCGTTCATCATGCAGAACTCGTTTTCGCCGCCCTCCTGACCCAGCGCAGCCAGCACCGCAGCGGGGAATTTGTAGGGCGAGGCGGTGGACAGCACCACCGTGGGCGCGCCCGTATCATGAAGCACCGCGGCGCACTGCTCCGCCACGGACCACGCCACGGCGGTGTGGGGGTCGCAGAGGTAGCGGTGGTCGCGCCACAGCCGGCCGATGACCTCCGATGCGCCGGCATCGTCGCAGCAGCCGCAGGAGAAGTCCCGCTGCAGCTGGGCCAGCAGCTCACCGGAGAGCTGATAGGCGCCGTCCTCATTGAGCTGCCGCATGAGAGAGGCCACGTAGGCGGGATCGCGGGACAGCAGGAACAGCAGGCGCTCCAGATTGCTGGACACCAGAATGTCCATGGAGGGGGAGGTGGTCTTGTAGAAGGGGCGGCGGCGGTCATAGCGGCCGGTGGAGATGAACTCGGTCAGCACGTCGTTGGCGTTGCTGGCGCATACCAGACGGCCCACAGGCAGGCCCATGGCCTTGGCGAAGTAGCCCGCCAGAATGTCGCCGAAGTTGCCGGTGGGCACCACAAAGTTCACCTTGTCGCCCAGAGCGATGCGGCCGCTGTTGACCAGATCGCCGTAGGCCCGGAAGTAGTACACCACCTGAGGGGCCAGACGGCCGATGTTGATGGAGTTGGCGGAGGACAGCATGGCCCCGTGAAGGTCGCGGCCCTTACAGGCGGCGAACACCTGCTTGACGCCGGTCTGGGCGTCGTCAAAGTTGCCGCGGACGGCGCAGACCTTTACATTGTCGCCGGTCTGGGTGGCCATCTGGGCCTGCTGGACGGCGGAGACGCCGCCGTAGGGGTAGAAGACGATGATGCGGGTGCCCTTGACATCGTGGAAGCCCTCCAGCGCCGCCTTGCCGGTGTCGCCGGAGGTGGCGGTGAGGATGACCACATCGCCGGTCATGCCCTGGGCTCTGGCGGCCGCGCCGATGAGGCGGGGCAGCACCGACAGGGCCACGTCCTTAAAGGCGGAGGTGGGGCCGTGATACAGCTCCAGCACATACTTGTCGCCCACGGGCACCAGCGGGGTCAGGTCCGCTGTGGGGAATTTGCCGGCGTAGCTCTTGCGGACGATGTCCTCCATGTCGGGGAAGTCCGGCAGCAGCGCGGAAAGGATCTTGGCGGCCATGGAGAGGGTGTCCAGCCGCAGGGCGCCCTGCCAGTCGAAGCCCAGCCGCGCGGGATCGCAGATATACAGACCGCCGTCGGGGGCGATGCCCTCCAGCACCGCGCGGGCAGGGGCGGCGGTGAGGCGGATGTCGCGTGTGCTATGGTACAGCATAGAAAAAGTCCTCCAAAAATTTCTCTTGCATTTCTGATGCTGCTATGATACACTGTCGCCAACAAAAAAGCAAGTGTTTTTATCTGAAAGACAAACGAGAAATATTTGTCGCCGCGATGAAAGTGCTGCTGCAAAAAATACGGCGTAAAGAGGCAAAAATATGTTGAAAGTATTGAAATTCGGCGGCTCGTCCATGGCGGACGAGAAACAGTTCGCCAAGGTGCGGGACATTGTGCGGGCGGACGACAGCCGCCGCGTGGTGGTGGTCAGCGCCGCCGGCAAACGGGACAAGAACGACCATAAGATCACAGACCTGCTGTATCTGTGTCACGCCCATTTGCAGTACGGCGTCAGCTGCGACGCCATCTATGAGATGATCCGCTCCCGCTATGTGGCCATCCGGGATGCGCTGGGGCTGGAGACCCCGCTGGAGCAGGAGTTCGATGCCCTGCGGGCGAGGATGGACAAGGGGATCAGCGCCGACGAGCTGGTATCCCGCGGCGAGTACTTTGCCGCGCGGCTGATGGCGGATTATCTGGGCTATGATTTTCTGGACAGCTCCCTGTGGCTGAAGTTCCGGCTGGACGGCACGGTGGATCAGGACGTCAGCTACGAGAATCTGCGCCGCGCCGCATCGGGCCGCCGCGTGGTGATCCCCGGCTTTTACGGGGCCATGCCGGACGGCAGCATCCATACGTTCTCCCGGGGCGGCAGCGACATCACCGGCGCGCTGGCGGCGGCGGCGCTGGACGCCGACGTATATGAGAACTGGACGGATGTCTCCGGCTTTCTGATGGCGGATCCCAAGATCGTGAAGGACCCGAAGCCCATCGAGCGCATCACCTACGCGGAGCTGCGGGAGTTGAGCTACATCGGGGCGCAGGTGCTCCACGAGGGCACGGTGTCGCCGGTGCGGGAGAAGAACATTCCCCTGAACATCCGCAACACCAACCAGCCGGAGCACCCGGGCACCATGATCCGCGAGTCCTTTGACGAGACGGAGACGGAGCGGGCGGCCGGCGGCATGATCACCGGCATCGCAGGCAAGAAGGGGTTCTCCGTCATCACCCTGACGAAGAACGGAATGTCCTCGGAGCTGGGGGTGGTCCGCCGCGTGCTGGAGGTGCTGGAGCGGTACAACATCAATGTGGAATATCTGCCCTCCGGCATCGACAGCGTATCGCTGGTGGTAGAGACGGCCAAGGCCGCGCCCTATCTCTATCAGGCCATGGGCGATCTGGAGAAGGAGATCCGGCCCGACAGCCTGCACGTCACCGACGGGATGGCCATCGTGGCGGCGGTAGGCCGGAAGATGGCGTTCCAGCCCGGCTCCTCCGGCAAGATCTTCGCCAAGCTGGGCGAGAACGGCATCAACATCCGCATGATCACGCAGGGACCGGAGGAGCTGAACATCATTGTGGGCGTGGACGGGCCGGACTTTGAACGAGCCATCCGCGCACTGTACGAGAGCTTTGTAAAATAAGGAGGAAGCAGTCATGAAACAGTATAAGGTTGCGATCCTGGGGGCCACCGGCGCGGTGGGCCGCGAGATGATGAAGGTGCTGGCGGAGCGGGATTTCCCTGTCAGCGAGCTGCACCTGCTGGCCTCGGAGCGGTCCGTGGGTGAGACACTGCCGTGGAAGGGCGGAGAGATCGCTGTGGAGCTGGCCTGCGACAAGGCCTTTGAGGGCATGGACATCGTGCTGGGCGCGGCGGAGAACGATATCGCCAAGCGGTTCGCACCGGCCATCGTCAAGGCGGGCGCGGTGTTCGTAGACAACTCCAGCGCGTTCCGCATGGACCCCGATGTGCCGCTGGTGATCCCCGAGATCAATCCGGAGGATGTGAAGAAGCACAAGGGCATCATCGCCAACCCCAACTGCACCACCATCGTGTCGCTGGTGGCCATCAACGCCCTGAATCAGGACAGCCCTATCCAGAGCATCATCGCCTCCAGCTATCAGGCGGTGTCCGGCGCCGGCGCCGGCGGCCCCATCGAGCTGCTGAATCAGGTGGAGCGGCTGGGCCAGGGCGAGAAGGTGGAGCCTAAGGTGTTCCAGTACCAGATCGCCTACAACGTCATCCCCCAGATCGGCGGCGAGGCCTTTGCGGGCTACACCTCCGAGGAGATGAAAATGCAGAACGAGGGCCGCAAGATCATGCACCTGCCGGAGCTGAAGGTCAGCTGCACCTGTGTGCGGGTGCCGGTGGTCCGCAGCCACAGCGTGTCCATCGTGGTGCGGACGAAGGAGAAGATCTCCGTGGAGCGGGCGCGGCAGCTGATCGCGGCGGCCCCCGGGTGCCGTCTGGTGGACGATCTGGCCAACAAGCGGTATCCCATGCCGCTGGAGACCAGCGATCAGGATCTGGTGTTCGTGGGCCGCATCCGCGAGGATCTGACCAGCGACAACGGACTGAACATCTGGTGCTGCGGCGATCAGGTCCGCAAGGGCGCGGCCACCAACGCCGTGCAGATCGCGCAGCTGCTGGCGAAATAAGGAATGGGTAAAGCGGGCGGCGGCCCGCTTTACTTTTTGGGCCCGCTGTGGTATCATAGCGAAAAATCCAAATCCCCACGGAGGAGTGGTCGTATGAAACGATGGAAACGGGCGGCGGCGCTGCTGCTGGCCCTGTGCATGACGGCGCTGCTGGCCGCCTGCGGCGAGGACCCCAACGACGAGGAGAAGCTCTCGGTGGTCATGACCGGCACGGTGCGGACCATGGACCCCGCCAAGGCCGTGACGGCGGCGGAGCGCACCGTGGTCAAGCACGTCTTTGAAAATCTGATGAAGCCCGGCGCCAAGGGGCCGGTCCAGGGGATGGCCCGCAGCTATACCCAGGAGACGGCGCTGGACGGCGCGGTGACGTATACGTTCCAGCTGCGGACGGACGCGGCATGGTCCGACGGCACTCCCGTCACCGCCCACGATTTCGTGTATGCGTGGCGGCGGCTGGTGGACCCCGAGACCGACAGCCCCAACGCGGAGGCCCTGTCCATGGTGGCGGGGTACGAGGCGGCGTGCACCGGCGACAGCGAGGCCTTGCAGGTGTCGGCGCCGGACGACCATACGTTACAGGTGGTGCTCACCGGCAGCTGCCCGTATTTCATCGGGAGCGTCTGCACGGCGGCCGCCACCATGCCGGTGCAGCAGAAGACTGTGGAGGCCCATGACAACTGGTCCGGCAGCAGCCTGTGGTTCGTGGGAAACGGCCCCTATGCGCGGACCGGCGACTGGACCGATGCGGCGCGGCTGACGCTGCACACCCGCGAGGAATACTATGATCTGAAGCGGCTGGGGCCGGACCGTATTGACCTGCTGCTCAAGGAGCGCGATGCGGCGGCGGCCGACGCCGGTAAAGTGGACGTGGTCATTGGCGCCGGCGGTGAGGACGCCGCGCAGGGAGGCGATCCCACCGTGGGCATCCTGCTGGTGAACCAGATGGCCACCAGCATGGGCCACAGCGGCCTGCGGCGGGCGCTGAGCCTCGTCATCGACCGCACGGCGGCGGCCAAGGCCATGGGAACGGATTACACGGCGGCGGAGGGACTGGTGCCCTACGGCATCGCCACCGACAGCGGCGAGGTGTTCCGGCAGGCCAACGGCGCGCTGATCGACAACGATCCCGATACCTACGAGGAGCGGTGTCAGGGGGCGCTGGCGCTGCTGCGGCAGGCGGGCTATACCAACGCCACGACGCTCAGCGCACTGGACACGGTGACGCTGCTCTACGACAAGGACACGGCCCACGCGCAGGTGGCCTGGCAGCTCCAGCAGACGTGGGAGAGCCGGCTGGGCGTGAAGGTGCAGCTGGAGGGCGTGGACAGCGGCGAGCTGACGGCGCGGCTGGGCAGCGGTGAGTTTGTGCTGGCGCTGCTGGAGCTGTCGGCGGCGTACAACGATGCATCGGCCTATCTGGACCCGTGGCGCAGTACGGATATGCGGAACTACGGGATGCAGTACCTCAACGCCTATGACATTCTGATGCAGATCGCGGCCAACAGCAGCTCCGCCGAGGCGCGGGACGCCTATCTGAAGGACGCGGAGCGGCTGCTGCTGGAGACCAGCAACATCATCCCCCTGTACAGCCGGACGCAGCCCTATGTCATCCGCGACGGCGTGCTGGGCGCGGCGGCCGACGGCATGGGCGGCTGGTATTTCGGCGGTGTGACCCGCGCATCGTGACGGCGCAGAACAGAAGAAAAAGGATGACCGCTCCACGAGCGGTCATCCTTTTTTACAGAAATCGCCGGTTATCTGCGGTGGGCGGTGTCCACCACCACCGCCTGTGCCCGGGCCAGCTTCAGATCGTGGCGCAGGCGCATGGGGGGCAGCTGCTGGCGCAGCAGGTCGCGGGACAGCTCGTACTGGGCGGACAGCTCGGCGTATTTGGCCTCCACGTCCTCGTCCGTCACCTCGATGCCCTCCAGACGGGCGATCTCGGTCATGGCCAGCTCGAAGCGGGCGGCGGAGACGGCCTGCTCCCGCGCGTGGGCGCGTAGCTCCTCCATGGAGGCGCCGCTGGCCTCCAGATACTGCTCCAGCGTGACGCCCTGGCTTTCCACATGGGCGCGCAGCTCCTGGATCAGGCCGTCCAGCTGGTTTTCCACCATGGCGTCGGGCAGCGCCGCGGTCATGCCGTCCAGCACCTGACGGATCAGGTCGTTGGCGAACTGCTCGGCGGCCTCGGCCTGCTTTTTGGCCACGGCCTGCTCCATCACGCTGCGGCGCAGGTGGGACAGATCGGCAAAGCCCTGTTCGCGGGCGAAGGCATCGTCCAGCGCGGGCATGGAGCGGCGGGTGATCTCATGGACCGTGATGCGGAAGGTGGCGTCCTTGCCCGCCAGCTCCGGCGTGTAGGCGGTGGGGAAGGTCACATGGATGTCCCGCTCCTCCCCGACGCGGGCGCCGGCCACCTGCTCTTCAAAGCCCGGGATGAAGTAGCCGCTGCCCAGCAGCAGGGGATAGCGCTCACCCTTGCCGCCCTCAAAGGCCGCACCGTCCACAAAGCCCTCAAAATCCAGCACCACCTCATCGCCCATGGCGGCGCGGTCGGGATGCGCCACGGCCATGTGGGTGCGGGCATACTCCTCCAGCGCGGCCCGGGTGTCCTCCTCGGACAGCTCCGCCTGAGGGTACACGGCGCTGAGGCCCTTGTACCGGCCCAGCGTCACCTGGGGGTACAGGTCGATGAGGGCGGAGAAGGTGAAGCCGTCGGGGCCGATGTCCTCCACTGTCAGGGTGGGAGTACCGGCGATGGCCAGCTCCTCCTGCTGGATGGCATCGATGAGGGCCTGAGGGTACGTCTCGTTCACCGCCTCCTGATAGAGAAAATCACTGCCGTAGACGGCCTCGATCTTCTCGCGGGTGGGCTCGCCCTCCACAGGGCAGAGGGATTTGATGCCGTCATAGCAGTGCATCAGCGCGGCCTGCCAGGTGTCGCGGTCCACGGTGACGGTCAGGCGCACCTGACGGTTTTCCGGCATATCTTCCCGTTTTTTGATCTCCATGGGAGGTCCTCCTTATTCTGGTACATATCAGCGGTAGTATACTATACCGGCGGCCGGATGGCAAGCCCGTCAGGCACTTTCCGGCAAGTGTCTGAGTTGTAAAATTATTGTGACATATACAACAAAAGGGGTTGTTCCGCAGGGCCGTATCTGGTACAATACGGGATATTATTCTGAGCTATCGGAGGGAACCATGCAGCGCATCAACGCATTCATCAAAGAGCATCCGCATATCTGGTGGGGGCTGTTCCTGCCGGTCTATCTGGTGCTCTTCTTCACCATCGAGCACTTTATCACCGACAACTACTGGGCCACGCAGCTGCCCATCGACTATCAGATACCGTTTCTGGAGGGCTTTGCGCCCATCTACGCCAGCTGGAGCCCGCTGCTGTGCGTGCTGGGCGTGTACCTGATCCTGAAGGACGGCGAGGGCTTCCGGCGGTATATGTGGAGCATCATGGCGACGTTTCTGGTGAGCACCCTCATCTGCGTGCTGATCCCCAACGGGCAGGATCTGCGGCCGGCGGTGATGCCTCGGGACAACATCTTCTGCGATCTGGTGGCCTACACCTATTCGCTGGACACCAATACTAATGTGTTCCCCAGCGTCCATGTGGTGGGCGTTATCGACGCGTGGTTCGCCGTGTGGCACGCCAGAGGTCTGCGAAAGTGGGGCTGGCGCTGGGGTACCGCCCTCTACGGTCTGGCGGTCATCGCGTCCACCATGTTCATCAAGCAGCACGCGGTCATCGACGTGCTGGCCGGTCTGGCGGTGGGCTTTCTGGGGAATTTCGTGGTGTACCATATCATCGGCAGGCGGCGGGACCGCCGTCTGCACCGGGAGGTGTGAAAAATGGAGATCGGGACATCGCCGCTGTTTCAGAGAGTCAGCGAGGAATCCCAGCAGGCTATGCGTACCTGCTTCGATATGCGGGAGCAGAGCTTCCGCACCGGCGAGGTGGTCTATGATTTCTCGGCGGGGCGGAATATGGTGGGCGTTCTGGCACAGGGCACGGCCGTCATCGAGCGCATCGACCATCAGGGCAGCCGCACCATTCTGGAGCGGCTGGACGAGGGCGGCGTGTTCGGCGAGATGCTGATGTTCGAGAACGTGGCCGGCGACAGCATCACCGTGGTGGCGGAGGCGCCGTGCCGCGTGTGGTTCATGGCGGCGGATCAGGTGACAAAGCGGTGCGAGAAGGCCTGCGCCCACCACACGCAGGTGGTGGAGAATATGTTCCAGCTGGTGGCGGAGAAGGCCACCGCTCTGTATGAGCGGGTGGAGGTGCTGAGCCGCCGGTCCATTCGGGACAAGCTGCTGTGCTACTTCTCGCTGCTGGCCGCCAAGAACCGCGGCGGCGAGTTTTCCCTGCCCTTTTCCCTCAGCGCGCTGGCGGACTATATCTCCACGGACCGCAGCGCCATGATGCGGGAGCTGAAGAAGATGCGGGACGAGGAGCTGGTGGACATCCGCGGGCGGAAGGTCCTGCTGCATCAGGGGATATGAGGCCTTTTTGCGGCAAGTGAAGATTGACGGGTCTGCCTGTTGGTGTTACAATAAAGCGGAAAGCGGATATGCCGTGACCGTGACCCCATGGCGGATGCCGTACTTAAAAGAGAAGGAGCCGTGATGTATGTATCGCATCGTTAGAAAAGAAGCGCTGAAGCCCACCGTGATCCTGTATGAGATCGAAGCGCCCATGGTCGCCAGAAAGGCGGAGCCGGGCCAGTTCATCATCCTGCGTGTGGATGAAAAGGGCGAGCGCATCCCCATTACGATCCATGACTACGACCGCGAGAAGGGAACTGTGACCATCATCGTCCAGACCGTCGGCGCCACCACCGAGAAGCTCAGCCACAAGCAGCAGGGCGACTGCCTGCATGATTTTGTCGGCCCCCTGGGCCGTCCCACCGAGACGGAGGGCAAGAAGAAGGTCTGCGTTGTCGGCGGCGGCGTGGGCTGCGCCATCGCCTATCCCGTGCTGAAGAAGTTCCATGACTGCGGCGCCGAGGTCCACGCGGTGGTGGGCTTCAAGAGCAAGGACGTGGTCATTCTGGAGGACAAGTTCAAGGCGGTCTCCTCCGTGCTGAAGGTCTGCACCGACGACGGCTCCTACGGCCAGAAGGGCCTTGTCACCGAGGCGCTGAAGCAGCTGCTGGACGAGGGCAATCAGTATGACGAGATCTTCGCCATCGGCCCCATGGTCATGATGAAGTTCGTCTGTAAGACCACGGAGCCCTACGGCGTGCCCACCACCGTATCCATGAGCCCCATCATGATCGACGGCACCGGTATGTGCGGCGGCTGCCGCCTCACCGTGGGCGGCGAGACGAGGTTCGCCTGCGTGGACGGTCCCGACTTCGACGGCCACAAGGTGGACTGGGATCTGGCGGTGAAGCGCAACCAGATGTACCACGATTTCGAGGTGCACAAGCACGAGGAAGTCTGCAATCTGTTCAAGCAGGAGGTAAAGTAAGATGGCTGCAAAGATCAATATGCGTTTGGATAAGAACGAGATGCCTTCTCAGGACCCGCAGGTCCGCAACAAGAACTTCCTGGAGGTAGCGCTGGGCTACACCGAGGAGCAGGCGCTGGACGAGGCCGCCCGCTGCCTGAACTGCAAGAACCATCCCTGCGTGGACGGCTGTCCCGTCAACGTGCGCATCCCCGAATTCATCGCAAAGATCGTGGAGAAGGACTACGAGGGCGCCTATCAGGTCATCCACCAGACCAGCTCCCTGCCCGCCGTGTGCGGCCGCGTATGCCCGCAGGAGAGCCAGTGCGAGATGCACTGCGTCCGCGGCAAGAAGGGCGACCCCGTGGGTATCGGCCGTCTGGAGCGGTTTGTGGCCGACTGGCACAACGCCCACAGCACCGAGGCGCCTGCCAAGCCCGCCCCCAACGGCCACAAGGTGGCTGTCATCGGCTCCGGCCCTGCGGGTCTGACCTGCGCCGGCGACCTGGCCAAGAAGGGCTATGAGGTCACGGTGTTCGAGGCGCTGCATCTGGCCGGCGGCGTGCTGGTGTACGGCATCCCCGAGTTCCGTCTGCCCAAGGCCATCGTCCAGAAGGAAGTGGACGGCCTGAAGGCCATGGGCGTCAAGGTGGAGACCAACACCGTGGTGGGCCGCACCATCACCATCGACGAGCTGATGGAGGAGAACGGCTTCGAGGCCGTGTTCATCGGCTCCGGCGCCGGTCTGCCCATGTTCATGAACATCCCCGGCGAGAACCTGAAGGGCGTCTATTCCGCCAACGAGTTCCTGACCCGTATCAACCTGATGAAGGCGTACCGCGAGGACAGCGACACGCCCATCATGGATCTGAAGGGCAAGACCGTGGCCGTGGTGGGCGGCGGCAACGTGGCTATGGACGCCGCGCGCTGCTCCAAGCGGCTGGGCGCGGAGGTCTATGTGGTGTACCGCCGCGGCATGGAGGAGCTGCCCGCCCGTCACGAGGAGGTGGAGCACGCCATCGAGGAGGGCGTCATCTTCAAGACGCTGAACAACCCCGTGCAGATCAACGGCGACGAGCAGGACTGCGTGAAGTCCATGACCTGCATCGAGATGGAGCTGGGTGAGCCGGACGCCTCCGGCCGCCGCCGCCCCGTGGAGAAGAAGGGCAGCGAGTTCGATCTGCCCGTGGACGCCGTCATCATGTCGCTGGGCACCAGCCCCAACCCCCTCATCAAGTCCACCACCAAGGGCTTGGAGGTCAACAGGAAGGGCGGCATCATCGTCAACGAGGAGGGCCTCACCTCCCGTCAGGCGGTGTACGCCGGCGGCGACGCCGTGACCGGCGCGGCCACCGTCATTCTGGCCATGGGCGCCGGCAAGCTGGGCGCCAAGTCCATTGACGAGTACCTGAGCGCCAAATAAAAGGGACTACATACGGCCCGCCCTCGGCGAACAGCCGTAGGGCGGGCTTTTTACCACAGAAAACAGGAGGAGTACCATGGCGAATTTTACGAAACAGGCCATCAAGGCGTCGTTTATGAAGCTGCTGAGCCAGAAACCGCTGAATAAGATCAGCGTCCGCGATATCGTGGAGGACTGCGGCATCAACCGAAACTCCTTCTACTACCATTTTCAGGACATCCCCTCTCTGCTGGGCGAGATCGTGACGGAGCAGACGGATCAGCTCATCCGCCAGTATCCCACCATCTCCTCCATGGAGGAGTGCTTTTCCGTGGCGTTCCACACGGCGCGGGAGAACCGCCGGGCTGTCATGCACATCTTCAACTCCTCCAACCGGGATATGTTCTTGCAGGACACCATGCGGCTGTGCGAGTATGTGGTCAAGACCTATATCGCCACGGCGTTTGCCAACACCGCCATTACGGAGGATGACCGGCGGGTGGTGGTGCAGTTCATGAAGTGCCAGCTGTTCGGCGTGTGGATCGACTGGGTCAGCGGCGGCATGAAGGAGGAATCCCTTGCCGACCTGCGGCGAATGCTCCAGCTGTGCCGCGGCGTGCCGGAGCTGATCGTGGCCCACAGCAGCGGGCAGCGCGCATAAAGCCGGTGGGCAAACGGAACGGTTTGCCCAAAAAGCAGACAGATTGAATGGGATGCCCGATTTTCGGGCATCTCTTTTTTCTGCCCGTACCGGCTGCGGCGGCGCTGCGGTATCATCGTACCATACGAAGGGAAGCGCTGCGGCGCGAAAGGAGACAGGAAGAATGCGGAAGGTACGGTCAACCGGCCCGCTGTGGGCCGTGAAAACGGGATATATCATTGTTTCAGTGTTGTTCTGCGTGTTGGGAGCGGTGCTGTTGGTCATGGCGGAGCGGTGCGTGCCGTGGATCGGCAGGGCGCTGGGCATCGGCATGGTGGCGTGCGGCGTCATCAAGCTGGGGGGATACTTCTCCAAGGATCTGTTCCGGCTGGCCTTCCAGTACGATCTGGCCTTCGGCATCCTGCTGGTCGCCGTGGGCGTCATTACGCTGTGCCACCCGGGGGAGGCCATGAGCTTCCTGTGCGTGATGTTCGGTATCCCCGTGCTGGCGGACGGCCTGTTCAAAATCCAGATCGCGGTGGACGCACGGCGGTTCGGCATCGGCCAATGGTGGCTGGTGCTGCTGCTGGCGGTGCTGACGGGCATCATCGGCTTGCTGCTGGTGCTGCGGCCCACGGAGGGCGCGCAGGCGCTGGTGATGCTGATGGGCGCGTCGCTGCTGCTGGACGGCGCGCTGAATCTCAGCGTGGCGCTGTGCGCGGTGAAGGTGGTGGCTCACCAGCAGCCGGATGTTATCGAATCCGACGACTTTGAGGTGGAATGAGAAAGGGAGCGGGAAGCCCTCTGCACAGGCAGGGGGCTTCCTGCCGCCTGACGGGCAGCCTGCATCCGGAGGGGCCGCGATCCATGCGCCGGTGGGCGGCGCTGCCTGAAAAAACAAAATGCAAAGCCGCGGGGCTTGCAGACAAGCGCTTGTCTGCAAGCTCCGCGGCTTTTTGATTTTTTGGTTAGAATTGGAAGGGAGCGTTCATAATGACAGCGGAGGTGGCGGCACATGAGCGACAAGAACGAGCAGCAGCTCGGCGCGGCGACCTATGTGGTCGAGCGCGTATTTACGGGCACAAAAACCATCCAGGAGGTGGTAACGGAGGAACTCATTTTCACCGGAAAGCAGGCCGCAGGCTTTGACCGGCAGGACAGCCGCATGGTATAATGGAACCGTAAATGAGTGGTTCCGGAAAGGAGAAAACATGAGGAACCACGTCCAGCTTGCAGACGCCTACTACCGCCTGTCCGACGAGGAACGGAAGCACGGCGAGTCTGCCAGCATTACCAACCAGCGTACCATTGTGCGGGAATACTGCGCCCAGCGCGGCATCCTTCTGGTGGAGGAGTTTGTCGATGACGGATATTCCGGCGGCAACTTCGAGCGCCCGGGCTTCCGCGCCATGCTGGCGCATCTGAACGCCGGCAAGGCCAATATGGTCATCACCAAGGATCTGTCCCGTCTGGGTCGTGACATGACGGAATCCAGCCACTACGCGGAGCGCTATTTTCCGGAACACGGCATCCGTTATCTGGCCCCCGGCAGCAACTTCGATTCCGAGGAAGAGAACCTGATGGCGCCGTTCCAGTTCGCCATGAACGACGTCTACCTGCGGGATACGTCCCGCAAGGTCAGGCAGACGCTGAACACCAAGCGCAGCAACGGCAAGTATGTGGCCTGTCCGCCCTACGGCTACCGCAAGGCGGAGCGCACCACCGACCGGCTCGTGCCGGACGAGAACACCGCGCCGGTGGTCAGGATGATCTTTGACATGGCCGCCTCCGGCCAGTCCTGCCGCAGCATCGCCCTGCGGCTCAATGAGCTGTGTATCATGCCGCCGCTGAAGTACCGCGTGGAGTGCCGCGACAATTTTACCGAGCGGGGCGCACAGCGGGTGTCCGACCTGTGGAACTACACCACCGTGAAGCGCATCCTGCACAATCAGGTCTATCTGGGGCACACGCTGCTGGGCAAGAGCCGCAAGGTCAGCGTGAAATCCAAGAAGAAGGTCAAGGTGCCGGAGGAGGAATGGGTGTTCACGAAGAACACCCACGAGGCGCTGGTGTCGCAGGAGCAGTTCGACATGGCCGCCCACTTCATGGGCGAGAACACCAGGGCCAACGGCGCAAATCCTGCGTTCCGCCACAGCATCTTCGGCGGCATCGCCTACTGTGCCTGCTGCGGCGCGGCCATGTGCTCCGGCGGCTCCGTCTACAACGGCGAACGGGCGAAATACTGGTATCTGGTGTGCAACAACCTCAGCTCCAGAGCGCGGAGCCGCTGCCTGCACGGGGCGCGTATCCGCTACGACGACCTGATGGAGGTCGTTCGCCGCGACCTCAACAGGCTGCTGTCCTTTGACGAGAGTACGATCCGTACCATCACGGAAAACGCCGTCGAGCAGGCCAACGCCTCCCTGGGCGGCGAAGACCCTGCTGTGCAGATCGGGAACATCGACAGGCAGACCGCCCGCCTCAAGCGGATGATCGAGCGCGCCTACCGCGACAATATCGCAGGAGCGCTCAGCGATGCCATTCAGGAGGAACTGGTCAAAAAGCTCAGCAGGGAGATCGAGGAGCTGACCGTGCGCCGCAGGAATCTGGCGGAGGGCAAGACGGCGGCAAAGGAGATACGCAGCGCCTACGGGCTGTTTTTCCGCCTCGCGAAACGGTATACCGATATCGAAACGCTGGATAGAGATCTCCTGCACGCCTTCATCGAGCGTATCGAGATCGGCGAAAAGATACTGCCGGAGGGCAGAAAGGTCGCCGGCCCGCGTACCCCGTACCGGCAGAGCATCCGTATCTTCTACCGCTTCATCGGGGAAGTGCCGGGAGCCGGAAAAATTCCTTGAGGTGGATGCACATCCACCTCGGACGCGGCCTCCATCTTAAACTTATCCATCGCGGCCTTGGCCTCGGGGACGTTCAGCTTGTTGCTGTTCTTACTGGACATATTGAAAAATCTCCTTTCCTGTTGTTGAGCGATAAGCTCCTGTCGGGTATCGCAGTCATAGCTTTTCCCGCCGCCGGACGAATATGCGCTGACCGCGGCTGGTAATATCTGCTGCCGCTGTACAGCGCGTTTTCCGCACAAAATACATCTGTTGAAAATGCGGCAAAAAAAGAGGACCTGCTCCTGTGAGCAGGTCCTGCGGCTTAGCTTGACTGCGCGGCAGCGTCCTTGACCGGCAGCATCACCTGTAACTGAAACACGCCGTCCTCGGCGCGGAACTGGCACAGGCCGCCGCGCTGCTGGGCGATGGTCTGGATGCTGCGGCAGCCGTAGCCGTGTCCGGCCTCGTTGGAAATGGGCACGCCGTTCCGCATCACCGGCGGCACATCGTAGGGGTTGCGTACCTCGATGAGCAGCTTGTTCAGCCGGATCCCGCAGTAAAGCTCCACAGTCCGCCGCTCCGGCGCCAACGGCGCCACAGCCCGCAGCGCGTTTTCCACCGCGTTGGACAGCAGGGCGCACAGCTCTGTGTCACGGACGGTGATCTCCCGGGGCACGCGGGCGTCCACATGGAGCTGGACGCCCATGCGCTGCGCCTTCTGGGCGAAGGAGGAGCACAGCAGATTGACCGTCTCGTTTTCGCAGAACCGGCGGGCCGTGATGGACTCCACATCGGCCTGCACCTTCCGGATGTAGGCCTGCGCCTGCTCCGTGTTGTCGGCGGCCAGCAGACCGCCGATCATGTTCAGATGGTGGCGCATATCGTGCTGATACACCGCCGTCTGCAGCTCCGACTGCCGCAGGGAGTCCATCTCCAGCTGGGACTGCTTCAGCGCCGCCTCCAGCAGGGAGGTCTGGGTCTCCGCCCTGGCCCGCTTCTGGGTCTGTATATGGAACGCGGGCAGGAACAGGATATAGAACACCACCAGCACCGTGGGCAGGAACTCGTTGAGCACCTGAATACCGGAGTACAGCGCGTCGGAATAGATGGTGGTGGCGTAGTCGAAAATATAATAGGTGGTGGGCAGGCTGCCGAACAGCAGCAGCGCCGCAGGCGAATCGGTCATGGCGCTGTGTATCGCGCCCACGAAATACCGTCGGAACAGACAGAACAGCATCGCCAGCAGCAGGATGTACACGAGATCGCCTGTCACGGCGCTGTGGGTCAGGGCCTCCACGGCCATCCTGCCCCAGCGGGGCGGCTGACAGCAGAGATAGGCGGTGCAGGTGCTGACAATGGCCACACCCCACCGCTTTTGCAGCGCCAGCACCAGAATGAGCACCAGCGGCAGGTGGACGATCAGGGGATAGATGCGCTTCGCGCCTGCCTCGCCCAGCAGGAACCAGCTCAGCAGCTGCACCAGCAGGAACACGGGGCACAGCAGCCATATCAGCCGCTTCTGGCGGGCCGTCTTGCACCCGCCGGCGATGTCCACACTGAGAAGCAGCCCGTAGATCAACACCAGCCCGTAGTTGAACACATCCAGCGCAGAGCGGAACGTCATGTCGAACATCACAGACCCTCCCTCTCCGCGAACAGCAGCTGCATATAGTCCTTCTGCAGCTGGGGATACAGCAGCCGCGACACCGGCAGGCTCATGCCGGAAAATGTATGAACGCCGGCGGGGGACAGCTCGTCGATCTGAAGCATATTGACGATATAGGACCGGTGGATACGCATAAACTCCGGCCGCGCCAGCAGCAGCGGCTCATAGTCCTTCAAAGAGCCGGTCACCTCCCGCACCTGTCCGTCCGTCATGTTAAAGAACAGGTGCTTGCCGCTGACCTCCACGTAGGCCAGCTGGGAGAAGGGGATGCGGACCAGCGTGGCGCCGGCCTTCAGCGTCAGCCCGTCCTGCGGCCGCTGCTCCCGCAGGGAAAGCTGATCCAGCACGGGGAACAGCAGCTTGGCGCTGATGGGCTTGAGCAGGTACTCCAGCGCCCGCACACCGTAGCTCTCGTAGGCAAAGCCCGGGGAGGACGTGAGGAACACGATGTCGGCGGCGGCGTCAAAGCAGCGGATCTCCCGGGCGGCGGCCATGCCGTCGATGCCCGGCATCATCACGTCCAGCAGATACAGGGTGAAGCGTTCCCGCTCCGCCGCATCCAGCAGGTCGCCTGCGCTGCGGAACGTCCGGTATCGCAGAGGGATATGCCGCTGGTCCTGCCAGGCGTCCAGCAGGCCCGTCAGCACCGTCAGCTCCTCCAGCTGGTCGTCGCAGACTGCGATATACATGGGCGTCCCTCCTTCCGCAGCGTTTTCTGCCCTTGATTCTACCATACCGCTCCGCGGAAGGAAAGTCGAAACTGACATTTCGTGTCGAAAAAATATACATTTCAGGCCGCAGGTGTGCAGCGGCGGGAAAAAGCTGGTAACATCACAGAAGATCAAAGTGGAAAATCAAAAAGGGGGAGTTGAGGCCGATGGCGCCGTGGGCCGCATGGCTGATCGCGGCAGTCAGTCTTGCCGCGTTCGTGACCCTCTGGTGCTGGGAGGTGCGCCGTGTCCTGACCGACAGAAGGAGCACGGTGGACAGCGCGGCCGGCCAGTGGGCCGCCTTCCGCCGGAAGATGGCGGAAACGCCCTGCGATCAGGAGCTGGCTGCGGTGCTGCTGCGAAGCGAGAGCATCTACCGGCAGGCAGTGGATAACTACAACCGCACATTTTGCCGCCCATGGGTATACCTGCCGGCTCGGCTCATGGGGTTCCGCAGAGTGGAGGAGCCGGCGGACAGCGTGGCCGGAGAGGGCCTGAAAACCGCGTGAAAGGACGTGCACAGCGCACGGAGAGAGGAGACATCGTTATGGACAAGAAGATCATCAAGCAGACCGCCTATGAGCTGTTCGGCGTGGGTGCCGCGCCGGAGCACACCGCGCCCGCCAAGGGCGGCAGAAACGAGCCGGTCAAGCCTGCCGTGTCCGCCGCGCCTGTGGTGCAGCCGTCTGCACCGGCCAAGCCCGCCGCCAGCTATCTGGCGCCCGGCACGGCGCTGGAGGGGCAGCTCCGGTCCGAGGGCGATCTGGAGATCGCCGGCAGCTTCCGCGGCAGCATCACCACCAACGGCACCGTCATGCTGCGCTCCAACATCAAGAGCACCGTGAACGCCGCCAACCTGAATCTGTCCGGCTGCTCGCTGGAGGGCGACGTCACCGTTACCGGCACCGTCACCGTCAGCGAGGATTCCCGCATCACCGGCAACGTCACCGCCCGCGAGCTCCAGTGCGCCGGCGAGATCAACGGCGACCTGAGCATCACCGGCAACACCACGCTGGAGGAGAAGGCCCGCATCAACGGCAGTGTCTCCACCGGCACCATGTCCGTGGCCCGCGGCGCCGCCATCTGCGGCAGCGTGGAGATGGGCAAGAAGTCCGGCAAGAAGGGTGACGCCGCTCAGGCGTAACGCCCTGCACAAAATGCCAATGCATTTCGCCGCCCTGTCTGGGGGAGATACAGGGACGGCGTATGGCCCATACGGGGGAGGAGAAGGGAGACGCGGCCGTCAGGCCGCGTCTTTCGCCCATTCTGCGGTTGAAAGCCGCCGGTATTTATGGTAGCATAGATACAACTATCCGGGAAAAGGGGAGGATCATGATGAAGGGTGACAAAAACAGAAATACACCGAAGCGAATGCTGCTGTATGCTCTGCTTTTGGCGGCGGTGGCCGCGCTGGGCATCGCCACGAAGGCCTTCGACTTCAAGGAGCTGGCCGCCGTGTTCACCGTGAACAGTACATCGCTGCTGAAGCTGGCGCTGATGGTGTTCGGCGTTCTGCTGGCGGAGAATCTGGTGGTGTTCCTGCTGGACCTTGCCAAGCCCGCCAGCCATCGGGCGCGGTCCGTGCTGTCGCTGGTGTCCAGCCTGGTGCGGTATCTGGCCGTCATCATCATCCTGTGCAGCGCCCTGAGCATCGTGGGCGTCAACATCGGCACCATCGTCGCCAGCGTGGGCGTTTTGGCCCTGATCGTGGGCTTCAGCGCCGAGAGCCTTATCGCCGACGTGGTCATCGGCGCCTTCATGCTGCTGGAGAACCAATACAATGTGGGCGACATCGTGGAGGTCAACGGCTTCCGCGGCACCGTCACCAGCATCGGCATCCGCACCACCTGCATCACCGATTCCGGCGACAATGTGAAGATCATCAACAATTCGGAGATGAAGAATATCCTCAACCGCTCCGACAACTCCTCCAAGGCGGTGTGCGACATCTCCGTGCCCTACGAGACGGACATCGAGTCGCTGGAGGCCCGCCTGCCCGCGCTGTTGGAGGATATCTATCATCGCCACACCGACACCATGGAGAGCGCGCCGCAGTATCTGGGCGTGCAGGCGCTGGAGGCCTCCGGTATCCTGCTGCGCTTTCTGGTGAACGTGTCGGAGAAGAACATTTTTTCCACGGCACGCATCCTGAACCGCGACCTGCTGCTGGGCTTTCGCCGCATGGGCGTGGAATGCCCCTATCCGCAGCTGGACGTCCACACGAAGTGATCGGCCATGGACGAGAGAGATCTGGAATTTCCGCGGCTGGGCGAAACGGCGCTGCCGCCGGAGTTCACACCCCTGCCGGACGAGTTTGGCCAGAGCGGCGGCACGGCCCCGCCCGCCAAAGCCGGCAGGACCCTGTGGAAGAAGGTGCTGTACGCGCTGGCAGGCCTGTCGGCCCTGACCGCCGTCACCCTGTCCGGCGCCGGTACGGCGCCGGAGACAACGGCCCTGCCGGAGATGCCGTCTGCACAGGAGGAGACCTATCCGCTGGAGGGTACGCTGTACTGCACCGTTTATAACGACACTTTTGGCCCCGACGGCCAGCCGCTGGTGCTGCTGGACCGCGCGGCGGTGGAGGTATCCGCTCTGGCGGACGCCCCCATGACCCTGCCCCAGCCGCAGCAGCCGGTGTCCGACGGCGCCGTGTTTCTGGGCTGGGTGGGGCATTACGATACGGCGGCAGGCAAGACGTACCGCCTGCTGGGCGATGCCCTGACGGCGTCGGACGCGGCGGCCATCCGCCCTGCGGAGGACGGCAGCCGCACGCTGGAGGTACACGCCGCGTGGCGAGGCGATGGCGCAGGCCGCTTCCCGTGGCAGCTGACGCTGGACGACGGCGACAGCGCCGCGGCATACGACGCCTCGGTGCCCCTGCGCTCCGGCGGCACCGTGTACCTGTGCGCCTATCCCGTGCCGGAGCGGGCGGGCCTGCGGTTCGCCGGCTGGCGGGACAGGGACGGCGCACCGGTGGAGACGCTGCCCGCCGCCGCATTTTTTGCAGCGCAGAACGGAGAAACGGACTGGTCCGCGCCTCGCGCGGTGACGCTCTACGCCCACTGGGAAACGGCCTGACAGGCCATCAAAAAGCAGGAGACAGCCGCAGCGGCCGTCTCCTGCTTATTTTTATTGCTTCCGCGCCGTCAGATACTCATCGCCGGGCCGCCAGAACGGGCAGCTCCCCGTGTCCGAGGCCAGAAAGCGGGCCATCTCGTCCTCGTCCAGATCCATGTCGCACACATAGTCGTCGTATTCCTCGTCATAGCGGAAGAACACGCACGTCTCACATTTGTCCATTTACACATCCTCCACCAGCCGGTGGCTGTCAAATTTACAGCGGGCATAGTACACCAGCGTAATGGCGCTGCACACGAACCAGCCTGCGGGATAGCTCATGGCGATGGGCACGATCTCATTGGAGAGAAAGCGGGCCATGACGTACAGATAGATCTGCCGGAACACCACGAAGGAGCCCAGCATGATGACCATGGGTACCCGGCTGTTGCCCGCGCCCCGCAGCGCGCCGGAGTAGATCTGGTTGATGCAGAAGAAGAAATAGAACGGCGACAGCAGCCGCAGCAGCAGCGCGCCGTAGGACACCACCTCCGGCTTGCTGTTGAAGAACGCCGTCAGATCCGGCGCCAGCAGCAGCACCGGCACCAGCAGCACGGCGGTGACGGCAAAGGACAGCCAGAGCGCCCGCCGCACGCCGCCCTTGGCGCGCTCCACATTGCCCACACCCAGATTCTGCCCCACAAAGGTGGTGGAGGCCATGGACAGCGACTGTACCGGCAGGATCACCAGCTGGTCGACCTTCGTGTAGGCCGTCCAGCCGGACATACAATCCGCACCGAAGTAATTGATATAGCCCTGCACGAACACATTGGAAAACGCGGTGACAGCCATCTGCAGGGCGGCGGGGATACCCACCGCCACGATCTTTTTCAGCATCGCCCAGTGGAACCGCAGCTTCCGCAGGGACAGCCTCACGCTGCCGTCGTAGCGTGCCAGCACCCAGAGGGTCAGCACGGCGGACACCGCCTGGGCAATGATGGTGGCGTAGGCCACGCCCTCCACGCCCATGCCGCATTGCAGCACGAACACCAGATCCAGCACCGTGTTTACCACGGCGGACACCACCAGAAAATAGAAGGGGCGGCGGGAGTCGCCGACCGCCCGCAGGATGCCGGACCCCATATTGTACAGCAAAAGCCCCATGATACCGGCAAAATAGATGGTCAGATACGCCGTCTGATCCGGCGCCACCTCCGCAGGGGTCTTCATCAGGTCCAGCATCAGCGGCGTCATGGCGATGCCTGCGCCGGTGAACACCACGCCCATCAGCACCGTCAGCAGCATGGCGGTGTGTACCGCCTCGTGCACCTTATCCGGCCGGTGCGCCCCGTAGTACTGGCTGATGACCACGCCCGCGCCGCTGGACATTCCCAGAAAGAAGCCGATGAGCGTATTGATGATGGGCCCCACCGTGCCCACGGCGGAGAACGCCTCGTTGCTGACATAGTTGCCCACCACCCAGGTGTCCACCATGTTGTACAGCTGCTGGAACAGGTTGCCCGCCAGCAGAGGCAGAGCAAAGCTGACGAGATGCTTCGTGGTATTTCCCTGTGTCATGTCCACGTCATAGCGGACGTGGTGATGCCTGTCGTGGCGGAGATGGAACAGATGCGGCATGGATCGTACGGCCTCGCTTCCTTGAAAAACTGCACTACACCGTATCATACCATCCGTTTCCGACATTTTCAACGGGGAGAATGTACAAGAAACTCCTCTATGTCCGCCGGGCGCATGATGGACACCTCATAAGCGGTGCGCTCCGTGGCGGTGCCGCCCTCATTTTTGGTGTAGATCCGGCTCTGCACGCGGCCCTCCACCGTGAGCCGCTGGCCGGTGTGCATCTCCGCAGTCTGGGCCGCCACGGCGCCCCACGCGATGCACGGCAGATAGTCCGCCCGTCCGTACCGCCGGTTCACCGCCAGAATGATGTCGCAGATCTCGCGGCCCAGCGGCGTCCGCCGCAGCACCGGCTGCTTGCACAGCACGCCGGACAGCTGGATCTGATTGAAGGGGGCCTCGCCGCCGGATAGCAGCTGCTGGGCAAACACGGAGATCACCAGACGGCTGCCCTGCCCGCTCTTGTTGTTGAAGGACCGCAGCTGCCCCAGCACCGTCACCGTATCGCCCGCCCGCACCGGCACGGACTCCAGTTGGGCCTGCGGCACAATGATCTGCAGCTTGTCCGCCTGCCCCGACAGGCGCAGCACCGCCAGCGGGAACCGGTAAAAGGCGCAGCCGTGGTTGACGTGGGACAGGGTGGGGGCGCCGTCCGCCTGCCCGCATAGATGGACGCGGTTGAAATTCAGCTCCATATCGTACACCTCGTTTGTTGAGATGTCCCACCCTATGCGCCGCCGAAAGCGGATATGCCCCCTTTTCAAACCGGCAAAACTATGGCATAATACGGCAAAAGGAGTGTGATCCCATGCGCTACAAAGGCAAGGTCTACCGGCCGCCCAGCGAGGCGTACAGCCTCATCGTGCAGGTGACCTACGGGTGCAGCCATAACCGCTGCGCCTTCTGTGATATGTATGACGACAAGCATTTCTCCCTGCGCCCCATGGCGGAGATACGGGAGGACCTTGAGCTGGCCCGTCGGGTCTATCGCCGGGTAGACCGTATCTTTCTGGCGGACGGCGACGCGCTGATACGCCCTACCGGCGATCTGGCGGAGATACTGGGTCTGGCGTACGGCCTGTTCCCGGAATGTGAGCGGGTCACCTGCTATGCCTCGCCTGCCAGCTTACAGGTCAAGAGCGAGGACGACCTGCGTCTGCTGCGCGGGCGCGGCCTGAAAATGGTCTATATGGGGCTGGAATCCGGCTGCGACGCGGTGCTGACGCGGATGCGAAAGGGCCACGACGCCGCGGCCATCGTGGCGGCGGGGCAGAAGGCCCGCCGGTGCGGCCTTGCGCTGTCGGTGACGGCCATCTCCGGCTTGGGCAGCGTGGAGCTGTGGCGGGAGCACGCCGTGGACACCGCCCGCGCCGTCAGTGAGATGAAGCCCGACTATCTGGGGCTCCTGACGCTGATGGTGGAGCACGGGACCCCGCTGGAAACGTGGGTGAAGGACGGCAGCTTCACCCTGCTGACGGCGCCGGAGGTGCTGAAGGAGACGGAGCTGTTCCTCCGCCATGTGGACAGCGAGGGCACGGTGTTCCGCGCCAACCACGCCAGCAACTACCTGACGCTCAAGGGCACCCTCAACGGCGACCGCGACGCCCTGCTTTCCCAGCTTGCCGCCGCGCTGGAGGGGCAGCGGGACCTGAAGCCGGAATTTTTGCGGGCGCTGTAAGAAAAAATGCTTGACATCTCCCAAAAAGGTGCTACAATAGCCCCATATTCCAAAACCGTTGAGTAAGAGAAGTACCTGCACAGGAACCTTTCAGAGAGCGGCGCATCGGTGGGAGCGCGGCAGTGGAATGTGCGGCGAATGGCCTTACGAGGGCGGGGAGAAAGCCTGCAAGGGCGAGTAATACCCGACGGCAGCCGCGGCCGTTACCCCGGCGGAGCGCATGATCGTGCGTGCAGAGCGGGCATTTTGCCAATTTGGGTGGTACCGCAGGTTTGTATTCAAAGCCTGTCCCATGGAAGCTTCCATGGGACAGGCTTTTTGTTTTGTCCGAAAAAATTGCCATACAGAAAGGAAATTGTATCATGGGTAAGATCATCCTCACCGGCGACCGTCCCACCGGCCGGCTCCACGTCGGCCACTACGTCGGCTCTCTCCGCAACCGCGTCATGCTCCAGAACAGCGGCAAATTTGAGAAGCTGTTTTTCATGATCGCCGACGCGCAGGCGCTCACCGACAATTTCGACCATCCCCAAAAGGTCCGCGACAACATTCTGGAGGTGGCGCTGGATTACCTGTCCTGCGGCATCGACCCCGCCAAGTCCACCATTCTGGTGCAGTCCCACATCAGCGAGCTGACGGAGCTGACGTTCTACTACATGAATCTGGTGACGCTGGCCCGTCTGGAGCGCAACCCCACCGTCAAGGCGGAGATCCAGCTCCGCGGCTTCAACCACAGCATCCCCATGGGCTTTCTGACCTATCCCGTCAGTCAGACGGCGGACATCACCGCCTTTATGGCGGATACCGTGCCCGTGGGCGAGGATCAGCTGCCCATGCTGGAGCAGGCCCGCGAGATCGTCCGCCGCTTCAACGAGCTGTACGGCGAGACGCTGGTGGAGCCCACGGCGCTGCTGCCCGACAACGCCGCCTGCCTGCGGCTGCCCGGCACCGACGGCAAGGCCAAGATGAGTAAGTCCTTGGGCAACTGCATCTACCTGTCCGACGAGCCGGACGACATCCGCACCAAGATCATGGGGATGTACACCGATCCCAACCACCTGCAGGTGTCCGACCCCGGCAACACCAAGGACAACCCGGTGTTCCTGTATCTGGACGCCTTCTGCACCGACGAGCATTTTGCCCGCTACCTGCCGGACTACGCCAATCTGGACGAGCTGAAGGCCCACTATGAGCGGGGCGGTCTGGGTGATGTGAAGGTGAAGAAGTTCCTGAACAACGTGCTGCAGGAGACGCTGGAGCCTATCCGCACCCGCCGGCAGGAGCTGGCCAAGGATCCCGACGCCATCATGGAGATCCTGCGGCAGGGCAGCGGCGTGGCCAAGGAGGCGGCGGCCCAGACGCTGGACAAGGTGAAGCACGCCATGCAGATCGACTATTTCGCATAATTCGTACAAACAGTGAGACCCCGCACCACGCGGTATTATGATTTAGGAGGCAACTAAGATGAAAGACACGACCACTATCCCCTACAAGATCTACCTCAGCGAGGACGAGCTGCCTCGGAACTGGTACAACGTGCGTGCGGATATGACCAACAAGCCCGCGCCCCTGCTGAACCCCGGCACCCTCCAGCCCATGACGGCGCAGGAGCTGTCCGGCGTGTTCTGCGACGAGCTGGTGAAGCAGGAGCTGGACGACACCACCGCGTATATCCCCATCCCTCAGGAGATACGGGATTTCTACAAGATGTACCGCCCGTCCCCGCTGGTCAGGGCCTACTGTCTGGAGGAGAAGCTGGACACCCCTGCCCACATCTACTATAAGTTCGAGGGCAACAACACCTCCGGCAGCCATAAGCTGAACTCCGCCATCGCTCAGGCGTACTACGCCAAGGAGCAGGGGCTGCGGGGCGTTACCACCGAGACCGGCGCCGGCCAGTGGGGCACGGCCCTCAGCATGGCCTGCGCCTATCTGGGACTGGACTGCCGCGTGTTCATGGTCAAGTGCTCCTATGAGCAGAAGCCCTTCCGCCGGGAGGTCATGCGTACCTACGGCGCCAACGTGACGCCATCCCCCTCCAACACCACCGATGTGGGAAGAAAAATTCTGGCGGAGTTCCCCGACACCACCGGCTCTCTGGGCTGCGCCATCAGCGAGGCCGTGGAGGCTGCCGCCAGCCGCGAGGGCTACCGCTACGTGCTGGGCAGCGTGCTCAATCAGGTGCTGCTGCACCAGTCCATCATCGGCCTTGAGACCAAGGCCGCGCTGGACAAGTATCATGTCAAGGCGGACACCATCATCGGCTGCGCCGGCGGCGGCTCCAATCTGGGCGGCCTCATCTCCCCCTTCGTGGGGCAGATGCTGCGGGGCGAGGCGGATTACCGCATCATCGCGGTGGAGCCGGCCTCCTGCCCCAGCCTGACCCGCGGCGTGTTCCGGTATGACTTCTGCGATACCGGCAAGATCTGCCCCATGGCCAAGATGTACACGCTGGGCAACGGCTTCATTCCGTCGGCCAACCACGCCGGCGGCCTGCGCTACCACGGCATGAGCAGCATCGTCAGCCAGCTGTACCACGACGGCTATCTGGAGGCCCGCAGTGTGGAGCAGACCAGCGTGTTCGAGGCGGCGGAGCTGTTCGCCCGCTGCGAGGGCATCCTGCCCGCACCCGAGAGCAGCCACGCCATCCGCGTGGCCATTGACGAGGCCCTCAAGTGCAGAGAAACGGGGGAGGAGCGCACCATCGTGCTGGGCCTCACCGGCACCGGCTACTTCGATATGGTGGCCTACGGCAAGTACAATGACGGCGTTATGACCGACACCATCCCCACCGACGAGGATCTGGCTCGCGGCTTTGCCACCATCCCCAGCTTCCCCGGCAACGAATAAGGACGCAAAAAGACCGCCGCAAGGCGGTCTTTTTCTGCCGAAATCTTGACAACAGCGGCTCTGGCGGGTACAATATCATGTCAGCGCACATACTATATAAAGCAAAGGAATGGTATAAGACAATGGCGAAGGACCAGAGAAATGTAGAAGCGATCACTCCCATGGAGGAGGATTTTACCAAGTGGTATACGGACATCTGCCTCAAGGCGGAGCTGGTGGACTATGCCAGCGTCAAGGGCTTCCTGATCCTGCGGCCTTACGGCTACGCCATTTGGGAGAATATCCAGAAGTACATGGACGCGGAGTTCAAAAAGACCGGCCACGTCAACGTGGCCATGCCCGTCCTCATCCCCGAGAGCCTTCTGAAGAAGGAGGGCGAGCTGGTGGAGGGCTTCGCCCCCGAGGTGGCGTGGGTCACCCACGGCGGCAGCGAGCCGCTGGAGGAGCGTCTGGCCTTCCGCCCCACCTCCGAGACGATGTTCTGCGACCACTGGTCCCACGTGCTCCACAGCTACCGCGAGCTGCCCATGCTGTACAACCAGTGGTGCTCCGTGATCCGCTGGGAGAAGACCACCCGCCCCTTCCTGCGGAGCCGCGAGTTCTGGTGGCAGGAGGGCCACACCATCCATGAGACGGCCGCCGAGGCCGAGGCCGAGACGGAGCAGCAGCTCAACTGCTATGCAGACGTGTGCAGAAACGCGCTGGCCATGCCGGTGGTGAAGGGCCGCAAGACCGACAAGGAGAAATTTGCCGGCGCCGAGGCCACCTATACCATCGAGTGCATGATGAAGGATCACAAGGCCCTCCAGTCCGGCACCAGCCACTTCTTCGGCGACAAGTTCTCCCGCGCCTATGACGTGACCTTTACCGGCCGCGACAATACGCTGCAATACCCGTTCCAGACCAGCTGGGGCGCCTCTACCCGTCTGATCGGCGCGATCATCATGACCCACAGCGACAACCACGGGCTGGTGCTGCCCCCTGTCATTGCCCCCACGCAGGTGGTGGTCCTTCCCATCGCCCAGCACAAGGAGGGCGTGCTGGAGGCTGCCGCGTCCCTGCGTGACCGTCTGGCCGCCGCCGGCATCCGCGTCAGCATGGACGACAGCGACCAGTCCGCCGGCTGGAAGTTCGCCCAGTACGAGATGAAGGGCGTGCCCCTGCGGGTGGAGATCGGCCCCAAGGATATGGAGAAGGGCCAGTGCTGCATCGCCCGCCGCGACACCGGCGAGAAGACCTTCGTGCCGCTGACGGAGCTGGAGAGCGCCGTGCAGAAGCTGCTGCAGGACGTCCACGACAACCTGTACGCCATGGCCTCCAAGAATCTGGAGGACAACACCTTCGACATGACCTCCTGGGAGGAGGTCAAGGAGATGGCGCAGGGCAAGGGCGGCTTCGCCCGTACCAAGTGGTGCGGCAGTCTGGAGTGCGAGCTGGCCATGAAGGAGAAGGCCGGCGTGTCCAGCCGCTGTATGCCGCTGCGCCAGTCCGGCACCACCGGCAGATGTGTCATGTGCGGCAAGCCCGCCACCACCGACATTTACTGGGGCGTCGCCTATTAAATGCGAAAAGAGAGACGGTACAGAGTGCCGTCTCTCTCTTTTTTTCTGCTTCACGCAAATTCCAGCGGCGTGTGGGTGCAGATCTCCTGTATCTTCGCCTGCAAACGCTTCAGGTCCTCAAAGGTCTCCGGCTTCCTGCGGGGATCCCGCAGCAGCGCGGCGGGGTGATACAGCGCCATCATCTGCACGCCGTCCTTTTCGAAGAACCGTCCGTGCTCCTGCGTGATCTTAAAGTCCTCCTTGATGATCTCCGCGGCGCTGATGCGGCCGAGACAGACGATGATCTTGGGCTGCATCAACGCCAGCTGCCGCGCCAGATAGCCGTGGCAGGCGTCCTTTTCCGTGTTAAGGGGGTCGCGGTTCTGGGGCGGACGGCACTTCACAGAGTTGGTGATGTAGATGCGGCTGCGGTCCAGCCCGATCATGGCCAGCATATCGTCCAGCAGCTTGCCCGCCCGTCCCACGAACGGCTCGCCCTGGGCGTCCTCGTTGGCGCCGGGGGCCTCGCCGATGAACAGCACCTCCGCGTCCTCCGCGCCCACGCCGAACACCACCTTGGTCCGCGTGGGGGCCAGCGTACAGGCCTGACAGTGCAGGCACTCCTCCTTCAGCGCTTCCCATTCCGTCATTTGTCGTTCCTCCCGTATCATCCGCCCCGCCGCCGCGCAAACTGTGCGTTGGGAGGTGCGTATCATGTATTTTCGTTGGTTCTGGCTGTTTGTGCTGTACAGCTTCGGCGGCTATGTGCTGGAGAAGCTGTATGCCGCCGTGCGCCGTGGGCCCCATCGGGTACGCAAGTGCTTTCTGCTGCTGCCGCTGTGTCCGGTGTACGGCCTTGCCATGCTGGCGGTGCTGGCCCTGCCGCCGGACATGACCGCGCCGTTCTGGCGGCTGGCGCTGTACGGCGGCCTGACGGCCACAGCGGTAGAATACGCCGTTCACTTCCTCTATGAGAAGCTGCTGGGCGTGATGTTCTGGGATTACAGCGCCACGAAAATGGACCTGAACCGCCGTGTCTGCGTGCCGTTCGCCCTGCTGTGGGGCCCGCTGGCGGCGGCGACGGTGCGATGGATCCATCCGTGGGTGCTGGCGCTGACGGCGCGTATCCCACCGGCGGTGACGCTGGCGGCGCTGCTGGTCTTCGTGGCGGACGGCTTTCTGTCCGCAAGGGTGCTCCGCCGCAGCGGGGACGTGGACCTCATGTCCCTGCCCCATCTGGCGTCAGCGCTGCGCGCTCACTGAAGCTTGCTGACCAGCCAGCTGCCGATGTCCTGAAAAATGGCCTTCTGATAGGCCTTTTCGTTGAGGATCTCGTGGCGCAGTCCGGGGTAGAGCTTGAGGGTGCAATCCTGCACGCCGGCGCGGAGGAACTCCTGATACGTCCGGCGCACGCCCTTGCCGCAGTCGCCCACGGGATCTCTGTCTCCCGCCACGAACAGCACCGGCGTCTGGAGATCCATGCGCCGCAGATTGCCGAGCCGCTGGTTGAACCGGATGCCCAGCAGCATCTGACGAAACAGGCCCACCGTCGCATCTGCGCCGCAGAGGGGGTCTGCCATATAGGCGTCCACATTTTCCTCATCGGCAGACAGCCAGTCGCAGCTGGTGCGGTTGGGAGCGAAGAGCTTGTTGTATGCGCCGAAGGCCAGATTCGTCACCAGATCGCTGGTGCCGCTCTCACCCACCACGGCGGCTGCGGCGCCCGCCGCCGCCAGTCCGCCGGCGATCACCGCCTTGGGCTGCCAGCCGGTGCCCATGATGACGGCGGCCTTCACCGTGCCCGGATAGCGGATGAGATAGGTGCGGGTCAGGAACGAGCCCATGCTGTGGCCCATGATGCCCAGCGGCACGTCGGGATACCACAGGCGGATGCGCTGGTGCAGCACATAGATATCGTCCACCACCGTGTGCCAGGTGCTACCCTGGCCGAAGTACACGGGAGTGCCGCCCTCCGGCAGGGACAGGCCGTGGCCCAGATGGTCATGGCCCACCACAGCGATGCCGAGGCCGTTGAGATAGCGGGCAAAGGCGTCGTAGCGCGCGATATGCTCCGCCACACCGTGGCATAGCTGGAGCACGGCGCGGACAGGCTGGTCCGCCGGCTCCCAGCGCATCCCGTGGAGCTGTGTCTTCCCATCGGTGGACAGGAATTGGAACTCGGTCATATTCGTCATGGAAATCCTGCTCCTTTCATGGTATAATCCATCGTAAGCCACAGTGTACCACAGAAAAACCAAAAAGAAAAGAGGAGAAGCCATGTCCGATTACATACTGGCGCTGGATCAGGGCACCACCAGCTCACGGGCCATCGTCTTTGACCGGCAGGGCGGCATTGCCGCCATGGCCCAGCACGGCTTTGCCCAGCACTATCCCCGCTCCGGCTGGGTAGAGCACGACCCTATGGAGATCTGGGAGACGGAGCGCCTTGCTGCGGCACAGGCGGCGTCCGGCTTTCCGGCGGGGGCCATCGCCGGTATCGGCGTCACCAACCAGCGGGAGACCACCATCCTCTGGGACAGGGACACAGGCGTACCGGTGTACAACGCCATCGTCTGGCAGTGCCGCCGCACGGCGGAGCTGTGCGAGGATCTGAAGCGGCAGGGACTGGACGAGCGCATCCAGTCCGCCACGGGCCTGCTGATCGATGCCTACTTCTCCGGCAGCAAGATCCGGTGGATCCTGGACAACGTCCCGGGCGTCCGCCGGCGGGCGGAGCGGGGCGAGGTGCTGTTCGGCACCGTGGAGACATGGCTCATCTGGCAGCTCACCGGCCGCCACGTCACCGACTATTCCAACGCCAGCCGCACCATGCTCTTTGACATCCACCGCCTGTGCTGGGATCAGGAGCTGTGCGGCCTTCTGGGGGTACCGCCGGCCATGCTGCCGGAGCCGGTGCCCAACAGCATGGTGTACGGCACGGTGAAAAGCGGCATCACAGGGCTGGAGCAGCTGGCGGGCGTGCCGGTGTGCGGCGCTGCCGGCGACCAGCAGGCCGCTCTGTTCGGCCAGACCTGCTTCACCCCCGGCGAGGCCAAGAACACCTACGGCACCGGCTGCTTCACGCTGATGAACGTGGGCGGTACGCCGGTACGCAGCCGGGCGGGGCTGGTGACCTCCGTGGCGTGGCAGGTGGGGGGACAGACCACCTACGCGCTGGAGGGCAGCGTCTTCAACGGCGGCAGCACCATCCAGTGGCTGCGGGATGAGCTGCGTATCATCGACACCGCGCCGGAGATCAATACGCTGGCGGCCTCCGTGCCGGACAGCGGCGGCGTGGTGGTGGTGCCCGCCTTCACGGGGCTGGGGGCGCCCTATTGGGATATGTACGCCCGCGGCGCCATTCTGGGCGTGACTCGCGGCACGGACAGAGGCCATCTGGCCCGGGCGGTGCTGGAGTGCATCGCCTATCAGGTGACGGACCTGATGCTGGCCATGCGGCAGGACGCGGGGTGCGACATCACCATGCTGCGGGCCGACGGCGGCGCCAGCGTGTCCGACATTCTGCTGCAGATGCAGGCGGACCTGCTGCGTATTCCGGTGGACCGTCCCGCCATGGTGGAGACCACGGCCTTCGGCGCGGCGGCGCTGGCGGGCCTGAGCTGCGGCCTGTGGCGGGATCTGGAGGAGCTGAAGGCCCTGCGCCGCAGCCAGCGGGTGTTCCTGCCGGAGCGGACGCAGGCCGACTGCGATCGGGATTACCGCCTGTGGAAGCGGGCCGTTTCCCGCGCCGCAGACTGGATCGAGCACTGAGCCAGATGAACAGTGTGTAAATTTCGCCGTTGTCCGCTTGCAACGGCGGACAAAACGCGCTATACTATGAAGCAATAGGACACCAATATTGAAAGGAGAACGATCACATGAGCATTCTGGATAATCTGAACAGCCTGGGCAAGAAGGCGCAGGAGTACGCCGGCGTCGCCGTGGATAAGGCCAAGGATCTGGCGGAGGTTGCCGCCGACAAGGCCAAGTCCGCCACCGATACCGCCAAGCTGAACATGGCCATCCTCTCCGAGCAGCGTGAGCTGGAGAAGAATTACCGCGCCATCGGCGAGTGGTTCATCTCCGAGTATACCGGCGAGACGCCGGACGCCGTGAAGGACGTGGTGGCCGCCGTCAACGCCTCCAAGGCCCGCATCGCCGAGCTGGAGGCGGAGAAGACCGCCAAGGCCGAGCCTGCGGCGGCCGAGGAGACGGTCAGCGTCAAGGTCTGCCCCGTGTGCGGCGCGGCCAGCGAGGACAAGTTCTGCCCCCACTGCGGCGCACCCATGGGCGAGTGATCCCATAAAAGCGCAAAAAAAGAACAGCCCCGGGGCTGTTCTTTTTTTGCGCTCATCCCTGCCTGCTCCACAGCAGCGGGGCCGTGGTGCCGATCATCCCGTCGCTGCTCAGAAGGCCGTTGTCGTCGTTCCAGGACATGACCGTACCGTTGCTGCCGATGTCGCAGCCGGTGGAGCTCTCCTCCGTGAAGCTGCCGCTGTGCCGGCTGAGGTACAGCCGCTCACCTCGCAGCCGGTAATAGCCGGTGACGCTGCCGTCTGCGATGGCGCCCAGTATGGCGGCGGTGTCAAAGGAGGACAGGATATCCTCCGCCAGCGCGTCCACGGTGAGGCCGGACGGCTCCAGCGCCTTGTCGTATTCGGCGCGGGTCATGCCCTGCTTCTCCGCCTCCTGATAGCACAGCTCCGCGACGGTGGGCTTCAGCGCCTGCAAATAGGCGTCCAGAGACGCGGCGGTGGTGTCGGCGTCCATGGAGATGGTGAAGGTGCCGTCCTTGTTGAACACGGCGTTCAGCCAGACGTTCACCTCCTGCGCCGAGGTGTATTCCGTGCCCAGCGCCTGACTGACCACGGCATCCATCTGCGGGGTGACGCCGGGCAGGATGCTGCCGTGCCACGTGCCCAGCAGCTTCCGGTTCTCATTGCCGCAGGCCGTCAGGCCCAGCGTCAGCGTCAGCGCCAGCAGCAGCGCAAAGCATTTCTTCATCTGCGTTCCCTCCTTCTGGGGAAAGTATACGCGCGGGGAAAGAGGCGTGTCAAGCGAACGCCGTCTTTTTCCGGCCGGTGTCACTTGACGCAGATCGTCTCGATCTCCACCAGCGCGCCGCGGGGCAGCGCACCCACCTCCACGGCGGAGCGGGCGGGGTACTGACCCTCGGTAAAGAACTCGGCGTACACCGCGTTCATGGCCGCGAAATCACTCATGCTCTGGAGAAAGACGGTGGTCTTCACCACGTTGTCCATGGTGAGGCCGGCGGCCTCCAGAATGGCCTTTACGTTGGTGAGCACCTGACGGGTCTGCTCGGCGATGCCGCCGGGCACGAACTCGCCGGTGGCGGGGTCGAAGGGCACCTGACCGGAGGTGACCAGAAAGCTGCCGCAGTCGATGGCCTGCGAATAGGGGCCGATGGCTGCGGGGGCGTTGGCGGTGGCGATGATCTTCTTCATGATGGGACCCTCCTGAAATATGAAAATAGTACGGTCCGGCATGGCCGGAGGCGCTTTCTGCCTATCGTTATACCACATTCCGCCGCAAATGGCAACCGTTGGGACAGGGAGGACGGGGCGAATGACGGAGCTGCGGCACGGGAGTGAAACAGGCAAAAAAACGTCCGGTCGGGAGACCGGACGTTTTTAGATTACTTCTCGATGACCACCTTGCCGTCCCGCAGCCGCACGTGGGCGGTATCGCCGGACTTGAGGTTGCCCTCCAGCATCTGCTCGGCCACGGCGTCCTCCACCATGCTCTGAATGGCGCGGCGCAGGGGCCGCGCGCCGTACTGGGGATCGAAGCCGTCCCGGGCCAGCTCGGCCACGGCGTCGTCGTCCGCCTCCAGCGTGATGCCCTGCTGGGCCATGCGCGCGCCGGTGATGTCCAGCATACGGCGGGCGATCTGACGGATGTTGTCCTCCGTCAGCTGACGGAACACGATGATCTCATCGATACGGTTCAGGAACTCGGGGCGGAACGTCCGCTTCAGGTCAGCCATCACAGCGTCGCGGATGCGGTCGAACCGCAGCTCCTCGGACTCCTTCCCGTCCTTCTCTCCACCGTCGAAGCCAAGGCGCGCCGCGTCGGCGGTGATGTTCTTGGCGCCCACATTGGAGGTCATGACGATGATGGTGTTCTTGAAGTCCACCTTTCGGCCCTGAGAGTCGGTGACGATGCCGTCCTCGAGAATTTGCAGCAGGATGTTCCACACATCCTCGTGGGCCTTTTCGATCTCATCGAACAGCACCACGGAATAGGGCTTCCTGCGCACCTTCTCGGTGAGCTGGCCGCCCTCCTCGTGGCCCACATAGCCGGGAGGCGAGCCGATCAGGCGGGAGACGGTGTGCTTCTCCATGTACTCGGACATATCGATACGCACCATGGCGTTCTCGTCGCCGAACATGGCCTCGGCCAGCGTCTTGCACAGCTCGGTCTTGCCCACGCCGGTGGGGCCCAGGAACAGGAACGAACCGATGGGCCGCTTGGGGTCCTTCAGACCCACACGGCTGCGGCGGATGGCCTTGGCCACGGCGGTCACGGCGTCGTCCTGCCCCACCACACGCTGGTGGAGCTTCTCCTCCAGCTTCAGCAGGCGCATGGACTCATCCTCGGTGAGCCGGGTGACGGGGATGCCCGTCCAGCCGGCCACCACCTTGGCGATGTCGTCCGCGGTGACGGTGCCCCTGTTCTGGGACAGGCTCTTCCGCCAGTTCTCCCGCTCGATGTCCACCTGCTCCTGATAGTTCTTCTCGATGTCACGCAGCTGCGCGGCCTTCTCGAAGTCCTGAGCGGCGATGGCGTCGTTCTTCTCACGGTGCAGGGTGCTGATCTTCTCCTCCAGCGCCTTCAGGTCGGGGGAGGAGCTTTCGGCGGTCATGCGCACCTGAGACGCGGCCTCGTCCATCAGGTCGATGGCCTTGTCCGGCAGGAACCGGTCGCCGATGTACCGCTTGGACAGCTGCACGGCGGCCTCCAGCGCCTCATCGGTGATGGTCAGCTTGTGGTGGGCCTCATACTTGTCGCGCAGACCCTTCAGGATCTCCAGCGTGGCCTCGGGTGTAGGCTCGCCCACGGTGACGGGCTGGAACCGGCGCTCCAGTGCGGCGTCCTTCTCAATGTACTTGCGGTACTCGTTGAGGGTGGTGGCGCCGATGACGCGGATCTCGCCGCGGCCCAGCGCGGGCTTGATGATGTTGGCGGCGTCCACGGCGCCCTCGGCGGAGCCGGCGCCCACGATGGTGTGCAGCTCGTCGATGAACAAAATGACGTTGCCGGCCTTCTTCACCTCTGCCAGCGTGTTCTTGATGCGCTCTTCAAACTCGCCGCGGTACTTGGTGCCGGCTACCATGCCGCTCAGATCCAGAGACAGGAGCTTCTTGTCCAGCAGCTCCTCAGGCACATCGCCGGAGGCGATGCGCTCCGCCAGCCCCTCGGCGATGGCAGTCTTGCCGACGCCGGGCTCGCCGATGAGGACAGGGTTGTTCTTGGTGCGGCGGGACAGGATCTGGATGACCCGCTGGATCTCCTTTTCCCGGCCGATCACGGGATCCAGCTTGCCGGAGCGGGCGGCCTCGGTGAGGTCGCGGGTGAACTCGGCAAGGGTCTTGTTCTTCTTGTCAGACTCGCGGCCGCCGCGATCCGCCGCGCCGCTGGCCACGGTGTGGGGCGTATCGTTCAGCTTCTGCACGATGCTGCTGTACATCTTCTTGGGGTCCACGCCCATGGCGCGCAGGATACGCAGGGCCATGTTGCCGCCCTCCCGAAGAATGCCCATCAGCAGATGCTCCGTGCCGATATAGCTGCTGCCCATGCGGGCGGACTCGGACACAGCCAGCTCCACCACGCTCTTGGCGCGGGGGGTCAGGCCCTGACTGGGAGCCACGCCGGACGTGCCCTTGCCCACGCTGCGCTGCAGCACGTCGCACACCATCTCATCGGTGACGCCGTACTCGCTGAGGACGCGGTGGGCGATGCCCTCCTCCTCGCGGAGCAGGCCCAGCAGCAGATGCTCGGAGCCAACGTAGCCGTGGCCCATCTCCTCCGCCGCTTCCTGACTGAGACGCAGGGCCTCCTCGGCCCTCGGGGTGAATTTATTCTCGCTCATATATAAGCACTTCCTCTCTGTTTGTGGTGTTCCGCGCCGGACTTACTTTTCCAGCGCCTTCAGCTCGTCCCGCAGCTTGGCCGCTTCCTCGAAGCGTTCCTCCTCCACTGCCAGATTCAGCTGTGTCTGCAGGGCATTGCGCTTGCGCTGCTTTGTCAGCGCGTCCTGCTGATCCTTGGGCAGCAGGTCGCCGCCCTCCTCCTGTGACGGCGCGGCCTCCCGCGCCTGCCCCAGCACGTCCACCGGCTCGGGGAACTCGGTGAGCAGGCGGGAGCCAAACCCGCCCAGCAGCGGCTCCAGCATCCCGAAGGGACGGGAGAAGAAGTCGCCGAACAGACCGCCGGTCATACCGGCGGAGCGGAACGAGTCGGTGTAGCCCAGCTCCTCGGCACACTGGGGACACAGATGCACCTGCGTCACCTTGCCGTTGATATTGCTCTTATAGTAGAACGTGGATTCGTTCCTTCCACAACGATCGCACTTCATAATAACATAACCTCCTTGCTGAAAAATCAGACTGAATGGATCAGGATCTGCTTGAAAATATCGGCCCGCAGCGCGCTGCGCTGCTCCTTGGCGGCGGTATGCAGGGCCCGCTCGCCGGTGGCGGACAGCAGCGCCTGCCCCAGCTCGCGGCTGATGGCCTCGGACTCCACCAGATTCTGGGTGATGGCCCGGGCGCTGGCATAGTCCAGCGTATCGCCAATGGAATTGATGACGTGCATCAGCAGCGTCTGCCGATCCACCTGCACCCGCGTGATGCGGATGTAGCCGCCGCCGCCCCGCCGCGACTCCACGATGTAGCCGTGCTCGGGGGAGAAGCGGGTGGACATGACATAATTGATCTGACTGGGCACGCAGTTGAACCGCTGCGCCAGATCGCTGCGCTGCAGCTCCAGCGCGCCGCCGGCCTCCTCCAGCTCCTGCTGGATGAAGCCCGCGATGATATCGGAAATTCCCATGCTTGCCTGCCGCCTTTCCACAAAGCCTAGTTTGACTTTGCCTTTCTTTGACCTTGAACATAGTATAGCACGTTCCGCGCGTTTGTCAACACCTATTTTTGACTTTCTTTGACCAAAAGTGTAAACGTTTTGTGAACAGCGGCAATGAAGGCCCTCTGTACAAATCATCGCCGATAGGGTATACTATCCCCAGAACGCAAACCGACCGAGAAAGGAACTGCCTATGAACACCAACTGGAACGATCCCAACTTTCAGGGCTTCGCCCATCAGCCCCGCCCCAAAAGGGAGCGCAAGCCCCTGGGTACGCCGTTGGGCCGCACACTGCTGAATCTGGCGGTGACGCTGGTTTTCGCCGCCGTCTACTATTATGTGGTGCTGCCGCCCATCAACCTCAAGAGCGAGGAGTTCTACGCCTTCGCCCTGCTGACCTGCGGCGTGTACGGCGTGTGCGCCGTGCTGACCTCCGGCTTTCAGGGAACCGGCGCCAAGGGCTACTTTGGCTTCCTGAAGAAGCAGTGCGCCGTCCCGCTGGCGGTGGCCGTGGGACTGGCAGCCACCGCGCTGGTGGGCGCGGTATTGGGCTGGCAGGTATTCCGCGCCCGGGACTACCGCGACCTGCTGACCGTCAATGACGGCGATTTTGCCGCCGAGGTGGAGGAGATCAGCTACGACCAGATCCCCATGCTGGACGCCGACTCCGCCAAGAAGCTGGGAAACCGCAAGCTGGGTGAGCTGGCGGATATGGTATCCCAGTTCGAGGTGGCGGAGGACTACACCCAGATCAACTATCAGGGCCGCCCCGTCCGTGTCACGCCCCTGCGCTACGGCGACGCCATCAAGTGGCTGAACAACCGCTCCCAGGGCCTGCCCGCCTATCTCATCATCGACATGGTCACCCAGAACGTGGAGGTGGTCCGGCTGGACGAGGGCATCCGCTATACCACCGCCGAGCATTTCAGCCGCAACCTCTATCGCTACCTGCGGTTCCATTACCCCACCTATATGTTCGATGACCCCGCCTTTGAGATCGATGAGAACGGCGATCCGTGGTGGGTCTGCCCTCGCGTCAGCCACACCATCGGCCTGTTCGGCGGCCGCGACATCATCGGCGCGGTGCTGGTCAACGCCGTCACCGGCGAGAGCGCCTATTACGAGACGGGCAGCGTGCCCAGCTGGGTGGACCATGTGTTCACTGCCGAGCTGATCATGCAGCAGTACGACTACCACGGCGCGTATGTCAACGGCTTTATCAATTCCCTGTTCGGCCAGCGGGACGTGACCGTGACCACCGAGGGCTATAACTACATCGCCGTGGGCGACGACGTGTATATGTACACCGGCGTCACCTCCGTGGTGTCCGATGAGTCCAACATCGGCTTCATCCTGTCCAACCAGCGCACCAAGGACACCCGCTTCTATCTGGTGGCCGGCGCCAAGGAGTACTCCGCCATGGACAGCGCCGAGGGCCAGGTCCAGCAGATGAAGTACCGCGCTACCTTCCCGCTGCTGCTGAACATCTCCGACCAGCCCACCTATTTCATGGCGCTGAAGGACGCCGCCGAGCTGGTGAAGATGTACGCCATGGTCAACGTCAGCCAGTACCAGATCGTGGCCACCGGCGACACCGTGGCCGAGTGTGAGGCCAATTACCGCCGCATTCTGGCGGAGAAGGGTCTCGTCTCCGGCGACGACGCCCAGCTGCCCGTTACGGGACAGGGCGAGGTCAGCGGCACGCTGGCCGATATCCGCTCCGCCGTGGTGGACGGCAACACCCTGTACTACCTGCGGCTGGACGGCGGCGCCGTGTACTACGTCGTTTCCGCCGCGGCGGCGCCGGAGGCCGTCATCTTCAACGTGGGCGACAGCGTCACCGTCCGCTTCGCCGAGGGGGAGGGCAGCATCCTCACCGCCGACAGCGTGGAGCGTACCGGTACGGCGCAGACGGCGCCCGTCCCCGCTGCGGACGCGGCGGACGATGCCGCGTGACAGCAAAAGAAAAAAGGGAGCGCGACCGCCGGTCACGCTCCCTTTTTTCTGTGCTTACACCACCTGAAACAGGTAAAATTTCAGATAATTCGTCTCGTCCACACCCCACAGGATGGGATGGTCGGCGCACTGCTGCCGCGCCTCGATCTGCCGCAGCTGCACGCCTGCGTCCCGTGCGGCGCTGTGCAGCATCTTCACAAACAGCTCCTCTGTGGCGAAGTGGCTGCACGAGCAGGTGGCCAGATAGCCGCCTCGGGGCAGCAGCTTCATGGCGCGGTAGTTGATCTCCTTATAGCCGGTGATGGCGCTGGCCACGGTTTTCCGGCTCTTGGTAAAGGCCGGCGGGTCCAGAATGATAAAGTCGTACCGCTTCGGCTGCTGCTCCAGCCGGGGCAGCAGCTCGAACACATTGGCCGCCACGCAGTCCATCACGCCGTCCAGCCCGTTGCGGCGGGCGTTCTCCGCCGCGCACTGCACCGCGAACGCCGACACGTCCACAGCGGTGACGTGGGCCGCCCCGCCCCGCGCCGCGTTCAGCGCGAAGGAGCCGGTGTGGGTGAAGCAGTCCAGCACCGTCCGGCCCTTGGCCAGACGGGCCACCGCCAGACGGTTGTATTTCTGGTCCAGAAAGAAGCCGGTCTTCTGCCCGTTCTCAAAGTCCACGGTGTAGACGATGCCGTTTTCCACGATGTCTACGGCGGTCTGCTCCGGCGGCGTCTCACCGGACAGGGGATACCAGCTCTTGCCCTGCGCCATGCCCTCCAGCCCGCGGATGGCCACGTCGTTGCGCTCATAGATGCCGCGGATGTCCTGCCCGTCCTCCCGCAGCACCTTCGCCAGCAGGGGGAACAGCCGAGGCTTGATGCGCTCCATGCCCAGGCTCAGGGTCTGGGTCACCAGCACGCTCTCGAAGCGATCCACCGTCAGGCCCGGGAACAGGTCCGCCTCCCCGAAGATCACGCGGCAGCAGCGGCTGTCCGTCTCGCCCATCACCGTCTTGCGGTAGTCCCAGGCATAGCGGATGCGCCGCTCCCAGAAGGCGTCGGAGAAGTCGTCGTTGGTGTTGCGGCTCACCAGCCGCACACGGATCTTGGAGCGGCTGTTGTAAAACCCGCAGCCCAGCCAGCTGCCGCGGCGGCTCACCACGTCCACCAGCCCGCCGTCCTCCGGCGCGCCCTCCACGGCGGTGACCTCGCCCTCGTAGACCCACGGATGCCCGCCGGTCAGAGCGGCCTCCCCCTTGGGCGTGATGAGGACCTTTGCATAGGGTCGTACTGCTTTCATGGTGTCTACCGCCTTTCATTTTATGGCCTCATCATATCACATCTCCCCGCGCGTTTCCATATAAACAACACACGATATGTCGCTCACGCGACAGACTTCTTACGATGAATCACAAGAAACTTGTTGTTCCGGTTGTCCTATCACAAGAAACTTGTTACGCCGTGCGCCGTAGGGTAGGGGATTCCACTATGAGAGGGGGTGTCTGAATGTCCGAGCCTCGCAAGCTGACGCCGCAAAGCAGATGGCATAAGCTGCACCTGAGGACGGTATCGGCAAAGCTGCCGCGCAAGTCGTACCAACGGTTTCGGGATGAATGTATGCTCTGCGGCATGACGCCGTACGCCGCCGTGAAGCTGCTGTGCGAGACTGCCACGGCAGAACGCCTCATGATGCTGTGGACGCGGGAATCATGAAGCGCTTCATACTTCGTGATTGCTTCATCATGAAGTGCCCTGCCGTCTTGCGTGGCTGTCCATTGTATCACACGGCGCAAGGCCGAACGGCCCGCCCTGTGCAAGTCCGGCGGTGCCATGCGGGCCGTTCACGGGCTGACGCCCGTCAAGGGCCTTGCCCTCGTGTGTGCCCTGATGGTGCCGCAAGACGGCAGAAAGGACGGCACACGCCATGAAGAAAACCAGGAACACGATGAGCGCCAACATTCCCAACGAAATGAGAAAAGAAGTCTACCGGCGGGATGGCTTCCGCTGCGCCCTCTGCGATTCAACGGACGGCTTGCAGATTCACCATATCAAACCCCGTGGCCGTGGCGGCGCAGACCACCCCATGAACCTGGTTACGCTGTGCTGGCGGTGCCATGCTGCCGCCCATGGCTCCCTGCTGATGCTGGATGAATACGCGCCCGCCGGAGCCACGGCAGACCAACAGATACGCGCCATGATGGACGATATCGAACAGGCCTGTGTGGAATACGTGGCCGACTACTACGCCGAACAGGGCGAGATTTGGTATCCGTGGGAAGGGTAAAGGGGGCTTCGGCCCCCTTTTTGCTGCGCCGTTCGGGGCGCTTGTGGATATCGCAGTCAATAAGTGGTGGCGCGGGCGGCTCCCCCCTGCGGCCCCTTGCGGGGGTCGGGGCCTTGGCTGGCGCGCCCCCCCGCCCGCGCAATTCAATCCTCCGGCGTCCCCGCCGCCAACGGCGGGGCGCGCCTGCGCGCCGCCTTGCGGGGGTCGGCGGCTTGCGTCTCGCGGCGGCGGCGCTGATTCAATGGGGGGGCGGTGCCGCCGCCGCTCGTCCGTTGTGGGTGGTGCCCCTCTCTCCTGTGTGTGCCGTGCTTCCTGCGTGTGTGGGGGCGGCGGCGTGGCCGTGGCGCGCGGGGCGGCTGGGCCGTTTACTTCGATGCACTCAAAGCCGCCCCGCGCGCCCCGCCCCCGCCGCTGCCCCTGTGCGCCTGCGGGCGCGGGGTTGGGGTTCCGCTGGCTGCGGCCAGCGGGGACGGCCCGCCCGCTCTCGCGGGCGGGTAAAATGGCCTCATCATATCACATCTTCCCGCGCGTTTCCATATAAACAACACACGATATGTCGCTCACGCGACAGACTTCTTACGATGAATCACAAGAAACTTGTTGTTCCGGTTGTCCTATCACAAGAAACTTGTTACGCCGTGCGCCGTAGGGTAGGGGATTCCACTATGAGAGGGGGTGTCTGAATGTCCGAGCCTCGCAAGCTGACGCCGCAAAGCAGATGGCATAAGCTGCACCTGAGGACGGTATCGGCAAAGCTGCCGCGCAAGTCGTACCAACGGTTTCGGGATGAATGTATGCTCTGCGGCATGACGCCGTACGCCGCCGTGAAGCTGCTGTGCGAGACTGCCACGGCAGAACGCCTCATGATGCTGTGGACGCGGGAATCATGAAGCGCTTCATACTTCGTGATTGCTTCATCATGAAGTGCCCTGCCGTCTTGCGTGGCTGTCCATTGTATCACACGGCGCAAGGCCGAACGGCCCGCCCTGTGCAAGTCCGGCGGTGCCATGCGGGCCGTTCACGGGCTGACGCCCGTCAAGGGCCTTGCCCTCGTGTGTGCCCTGATGGTGCCGCAAGACGGCAGAAAGGACGGCACACGCCATGAAGAAAACCAGGAACACGATGAGCGCCAACATTCCCAACGAAATGAGAAAAGAAGTCTACCGGCGGGATGGCTTCCGCTGCGCCCTCTGCGATTCAACGGACGGCTTGCAGATTCACCATATCAAACCCCGTGGCCGTGGCGGCGCAGACCACCCCATGAACCTGGTTACGCTGTGCTGGCGGTGCCATGCTGCCGCCCATGGCTCCCTGCTGATGCTGGATGAATACGCGCCCGCCGGAGCCACGGCAGACCAACAGATACGCGCCATGATGGACGATATCGAACAGGCCTGTGTGGAATACGTGGCCGACTACTACGCCGAACAGGGCGAGATTTGGTATCCGTGGGAAGGGTAAAGGGGGCTTCGGCCCCCTTTTTGCTGCGCCGTTCGGGGCGCTTGTGGATATCGCAGTCAATAAGTGGTGGCGCGGGCGGCTCCCCCCTGCGGCCCCTTGCGGGGGTCGGGGCCTTGGCTGGCGCGCCCCCCCGCCCGCGCAATTCAATCCTCCGGCGTCCCCGCCGCCAACGGCGGGGCGCGCCTGCGCGCCGCCTTGCGGGGGTCGGCGGCTTGCGTCTCGCGGCGGCGGCGCTGATTCAATGGGGGGGCGGTGCCGCCGCCGCTCGTCCGTTGTGGGTGGTGCCCCTCTCTCCTGTGTGTGCCGTGCTTCCTGCGTGTGTGGGGGCGGCGGCGTGGCCGTGGCGCGCGGGGCGGCTGGGCCGTTTACTTCGATGCACTCAAAGCCGCCCCGCGCGCCCCGCCCCCGCCGCTGCCCCTGTGCGCCTGCGGGCGCGGGGTTGGGGTTCCGCTGGCTGCGGCCAGCGGGGACGGCCCGCCCGCTCTCGCGGGCGGGTAAAATGGCCTCATCATATCACATCTTCCCGCGCGTTTCCATATAAATATAGCGAACCGGCATTAGGCAACCAACATAGAAAGGGGAATGACCATGCCCAGCATCTATCTCAGTCCCAGCACGCAGGAGTACAATCCGTACATCACCGGCGCGGGCAGCGAGGAGTATTTCATGAACCTCATCGCCGACGCCATGGAGCCGTACCTCACCGCCAACACCATCCGCTTTACCCGCAACACGCCGGAGATGACGGCGGCCAGCTCCATCCGGCAGGGAAACGCGGGGAACTACGACTTCTATCTGGCCCTCCACTCCAACGGCAGCACCGACGGCAGCCGCGAGGGCACCGTCCGCGGCATCATCGCCTTCTACTATCCGGGCAGCGCCAACGGTCAGCGGGCCGCCGACATCTTTGTACGCAACCTCAAGACCATCTATCCCCTGCCCGAGAAGGTCTATACCCGTGCGACCACCACGCTGGGCGAGGTGCGCCAGCCCCGTATGCCCGCGGTGCTGCTGGAGCTGGGGTATCACGACAACTATGCCGACGCCCGCTGGATCCAGAACAATATCGAGGCCATTGCCGCCAATCTGGTGCTGTCGCTGACGGAGTATTTCGGCCTGCCGTTCCTCACGCCCATCACGCCCCGGCGCGGCACGGTCCGCACCCAGTCCGGCCCGCTGCTGCTGCGGGACTACCCCTCTCCGGAGGGCAGGGTGGTGGCCCGCCTGCCCAGCGGCACGGCGGTGACGGTCTACGGCCGCACCGGCCAGTGGTACAGCGTGGGACACGGCGGCCAGCTGGGGTATGCGGCGGCCGCCTATATCCAATAGCGGACAAAAACCGGAAATTGCCAAAAAACGGCGGGGATTTTTCCCGATTTCCCTTGACAGCTCCCCCTAATGTGTTTAGAATTATGAAGGATTATCATCGGGAGGACAGGGGTCCCTTTCGATTATTTTCTAAGGCACATCTTGTGCCGCTCCCATACACCATATCACAACATAGGAGGAATGTACTGTGACCGCAACAGGTTGGATCGTGGCAGCTGCCGCGTTCGCTGTGGCGGCGGTGGTCTTTTTCCTCCTCGGCATTCGCTACCGCAAGGGCGTAGCGGAAAAAGAAATCTCCAGCGCGGAGGAAGAAGCCACGCGCATCATCAACGAGGCAATTAAAAGCTCTGAGAACAAAAAGCGGGAAGCGCTTCTCGAAGCAAAAGAAGAGATTTTGAAAAACCGCAGCGAATACGAGAAGGAAGTAAAAGAACGCCGCGCCGAGCAGCAGAAGCAGGAGCGCCGTTTACAGCAGAAGGAGGAGAATCTCGATCACAAGACCGAGATGATCGAAAAGAAGGAGGAGGCGCTGGCCCAGAAGCACGCCGCCATCGACAAGGAGCAGGAGGAGATCAAGCTCATCAAGCGCAGCCAGACGGAAATGCTGGAGCGTATCTCCGGCTTCACGGCGGAGCAGGCCAAGGACTACCTGATCGCGCAGGTGGAGTCCGAGGTCACCCATGAAACGGCTCTGAAGATCAAGGAGATCGAGGCCCGCGCCAAGGACGAAGCGGACCAGCGCGCCCGTGAGATCGTGGCCACCGCCATCCAGCGCTGCGCCGCCGACCATGTGGCCGAGATCACCGTCAGTGTGGTACCCCTGCCCAATGACGAGATGAAGGGCCGCATCATCGGTCGCGAGGGCCGCAATATCCGCACGCTGGAGACCCTGACCGGCGCGGATCTCATTATCGACGACACCCCCGAAGCCATTACCGTCTCCTGCTTCGAGCCGGTCCGCCGCGAGGTGGCCCGTCTGGCGCTGGAGAAGCTCATCGCCGATGGCCGCATCCACCCCACCCACATCGAGGAAATGGTGGAGAAGGCCCGCCGCGAGGTGGACGGCGTCATCCGCGCCGAGGGCGAGCGCGCCGTGCTGGAGACCGGCGTCCGCGGGCTGCACCCCGAGCTGCAGAAGCTGCTGGGCCGCCTGCATTACCGCACCAGCTACGGCCAGAACGTGCTGCAGCACTCCATCGAGGTCAGCCACATCGCCGGCATGATGGCCGCCGAGCTGGGCGCCGACGTGCAGGCCGCCAAGCGCGCCGGCCTGCTCCATGATATCGGCAAGGCGCTGGACCACGAGTTTGAGGGCACCCATGTGGCCCTTGGCGTGGAATACGCCCGCAAGTACCGCGAGAAGGAAGAGATCATCCACGCGATTCAGGCGCACCACGGCGATGTGGAGTGCAAGACGCTGGTGGCCTGCCTGGTGCAGGCGGCCGACGCCATCTCCGCCGCCCGCCCCGGCGCCCGCCGCGAGAATCTGGAGAACTACATCAAGCGTCTGGAGAAGCTGGAGGAGATCACCGGCACCTATCCCGGTGTGGAAAAGAGCTACGCCATTCAGGCGGGCCGCGAGGTCCGCGTCATGGTCAAGCCCGAGCAGGTGTCCGAGGATGAGATGGTCATTCTGGCCCGTGAGCTGGCCAAGCGCATCGAAAACGAGCTGGAGTATCCCGGACAGATCAAGGTCCATGTCCTGCGGGAGACCAAGGTCGTGGAGTACGCAAAATAAAGACCCCCAGAAGCACCGGAGCGCGTTGCACTCCGGTGCTTCTTTTGCTATAATACCCTCAGCAAGGGCCCTGTCAACGAACGGTATTTTACGGAGGGAAGCCTATGAGACGCCTGATACTGCTGCTACTGCTGCTGGCCGCGGCCCTGTCCATGACCGGCTGCCTGACCGTTACGGGGGACGAGCCGGCCTTGCAGACGCCAACGCAGGAGCCGGTGCAGGAGCCTGTACAGCAGGAGCCGGTAACGGTGGACGTACCGGAGACGCGGGCATGGACGCGGCAGCACCACTCCGTCTGGGGCCGGGAGCCGGAGACGGTCAGCGCTGTCTTTGAGCGCATCTCCGGCGCGGCGGACCACGGCATGACCACGGGGCAGGAGCTGCTGCTGCTGGACTTCATGGACTGCTACTACCAGTCCGTCAGCGGGCTGGAGGTCATCGACTGCGCCGAGCTGTTCACCGACCGCGCCCAGTCCGACTATCACCGCACCGTCTGGCGCACGCTGGCCGCCGTCCGGTCCCTGTCGCCCATCGACCTGCACGCCGACGCTTACAGCTACTCCCTGCGCTGCACCGACCTGACGCAGGACGGCGACACGGCGGACCTGACGCTGCTGGAGAGCAGCGTGATGTACTTCAACGGCCTGAACGGCCTGCCCTCCGAGCAGTGGAACGTGAAGCACAGCTTCCGTCTGGCACGCATCAGCGGCGACCGCTGGCGCATCGCCAAGCACGTCTCCGATGACAACCCCTATTACAGCGCCGATTACGATGAGGACGCCGACACGGACCGCAATCTGCCCACACTGCTGGCGTGCATCGCCTCCCGCGAGGCCCAGCCCCGTCAGGCGTGGACGCCGGAGGTCACATGGGACCACGACTACGACCGCGACGCTGCGCTGGACTATATGCTCACCTACAGCGCCAAGCGCAGCCCCGCCTATAAGGCCTACGACGAGCTGGGCGGCAACTGCATGAACTTCGGCTCGCAGGTGCTGGCCGCCGGCGGCGTCCCCGCCCTGCCCGGCGGCTATCAGGACGGCTGGTTCTATTACAGCAGCACCAACGTCTCCCTGCCATGGGTCAACGTGGGCGGCTTTCTGGATCTGGCCGCGAGCCATACCGGCTCCGGACTGGTGGCCGTGGTGGGCGCGCCCTATTTCGCCGGCGAGGTGGGAGACATCATCACCATGGGCGTGGAGGAGCCGCGCAACCACACCACCGTGATCTGCGGCGTCCTCACCGATGACGCGGGGCAGACCGTGGACTACCTGCTGTGCTCCAACACCGCCAATCTCCGGAACTATCCGGCCTCTGCCTATTACTATACAAACCGCCAGCTCACCAAAATTCTGGGCTGGAACGACTGACCTCAAAGGAGGAGCTTTATGGATTACCGCATTCTGGCGCTGGGCGACGTGGCCAGCGAGACGGGCCTGCAGCTGCTGGAGAAGAAGCTGCGCGCCTTCAGGAGGGAGCAGAACATCGCCTTCGCCGTGGTCAACGGCGAGAATATCTCCGGCAGCGGCCTGACCCGCCAGCAGGCGGAGGCCCTGCTGGCCGCCGGCGCGGATGTCGTCACACTGGGCAACCACACCTTCGGCAAGCCTCAGATCGCCTCGTTTCTGGAGGAGAACCGCTATATCCTGCGCCCCGCCAACTTCACGGGCCGCGCCGCCGGACGGGGCTGCGCCGTCTATGACTGCGGCGCGTTCTCCGTGGCGGTGCTGGTGCTCATCGGCCGCTGCGATCTGGACTTCAACGCCGACAACCCCTTCACCACGGCGGACCGCCTGCTGAAAACGGCGGACAAGCCCACCTTCACGCTGGCGGAGCTCCACGCACAGGCCACCAGCGAGAAGCTGGCCATGGCCTACTATCTGGACGGCCGCGTTTCCGCCCTCTGGGGCACCCACACCCATGTCCCCACCGCCGATGCACGGGTGCTTCCCAAGGGCACCGGCTACGTCACCGATCTGGGCATGACCGGCCCCATCGAATCCGTGCTGGGCATCCGGCCGGAGCAGTCCGTGGAGTTCTTTCTGGGCGGCCTGCCCGGCCGCTATCAGGCGGCGGACGGCCCCTGCTCCGCCCAGGGCTGCATTTTTACGTTAAACAGCGACACCGGCCTTTGCACCGGCGTGGAGCGTATCGAGATCAGATAAAAAGGAGAAACTGCATCATGTCTGTGGAAAAAGTAAGAGCCTACCTGACGCCCTACGGCGTGGCGGACCGTATCCGCGAATTCGATGTATCCAGCGCCACAGTGGAGCTGGCTGCACTGGCTGTGGGCGTGGAGGGCGCCCGCATCGCCAAGACCCTCAGCTTCAAGGTGGGGGAGGACCCCATTCTGGTGGTAGCTGCCGGTGACGCCAAGGTGGACAACAGCAAGTATAAGCATTTCTTCGGGGCCAAGGCCAAGATGCTCACCGCCGAGGAGGCCGTGGAGCGCATCGGCCACGCCGTAGGCGGCGTGTGTCCCTTCGCCCTGCCCGAGGATGTCAAGACCTATCTGGACGTGTCCCTCAAGCGCTTTGAGACGGTGTTCCCCGCTGTGGGCAGCGCCGCCAGCGCCATTGAGCTGACCTGCGATGAGCTGGAGCACTGCTGCGGCAGCAATTTTGTCCAGTGGGTGGATGTCTGTAAGGGCTGGCAGGCCGAGGAAGCCTGATGGTACGCATCCTACACGCCGGCGACTTCCATCTGGACAGCGCCTTCGGCGCCCTGCCGCCGGAGCTGGCCCGCCGCCGTCGGGCCGAGAGCAGGGAGGCCCCCCAGCGTCTGGTGGACTGGGCCAACGACAACGGCGTGCAGCTTCTGCTGCTGGCCGGCGACCTCTTTGACAGCGCGGACCTCTGCGGCGACACGGCGCTGCTGCTGGCCCGCGCGCTGGGCGCGTTTCAGGGGCAGGTGGTCATTGCCCCCGGCAACCACGACCCCTATACCCCCTCCGGCGCGTATGCCCGGACCCTGTGGCCCGACAATGTCCGCCTCTTTACAGAGGACCGGATGCAGGCCATTTCCTTCCCCCAGTATGGCTGCACCGTCTATGGCGGCGCCTTTACCGCGCCGGAGGAGCCGGCGGACCGTGTGCTCTCCGGCTTCACCGCCCCCGACGACGGGCTGGTGCACATCGGCCTGCTCCACGGCGAGCTTACCGGCTCCGACAGCCGCTACCGCCCCCTGACCACCGCCGCCGTGGCCGCCTCCGGTCTGCACTATCTGGCGCTGGGCCATGTCCACGGCTGCTCCGGCGTGCTGCGGGCGGGGGCCGTGCCCTACGCCTACTGCGGCTGTCTGGAGGGCCGCGGCTTTGACGAGCTGGGGGACAAGGGCTTCCTCGCCGGCGATGTGTCGCCGGAGGGCGCGGCCCTGCGCTTTGTGCCCTTTGCCCGCCGCCGCTACCGCATCGCATCGGTGGACGTGACCGACGGCGATCCTGCGGAGGCGGTGTCCGCCGCGCTGCCCCCCGATACGGCGGAGGACGTGTACCGCATCGTCCTCACCGGCAGCCCTGCCGCGCCGGTATCGCCGGAGCGGGTGCAGGCTCTGCTGGCGGACCGGTTCTACGCCCTGCAGGTGCGGGACAGGACCACCGCCCGTCAGGAGCTGTGGGACAAATGCGGCGAGGATACGCTGCGGGGCCTGTTTTTGCAGCAGCTGCGGGATACCTGCGATGCGTCGGACCCCCGTTCCCGCCGCCTGATGGAGCAGGCCGCCGCGTTCGGGCTGGCGGCCATCGACGATCGGGAGGTGTGACCTGTGAAGAGGATCCTCATGATCGGCACCGGCGGCACCATCGCCTCCGAGGCCTCGCCCTCCGGTCTGACGCCGGAGCTGACCACGGAGCAGCTGCTGGCCTTCCTCCCGGGCGTCGCAGCGTTCTGCCATGTGGACTGCCTTCAGCTATACAGTCTGGACAGCACCAACATCCGGCCGGAGCATTGGCTGGGCATCGCCGCCGCCATTCGTGACCGCTACGACGACTACGACGGCTTTGTCATCGCCCACGGCACCGATACCATGGCCTATACCGCCGCCGCCCTCAGCTATCTGGTGCAGGGCAGCCCCAAGCCCATCGTGCTCACCGGCGCCCAGAAGCCCATCTGGTTCGACGGCACCGACTCCAAGCGCAACCTGACGGATGCGTTCCTGTATGCCTGCCGCGGCTGCGGCGGCGTGCAGATCGTTTTCAACGGCAAGGTCATTCTGGGCACCCGCGCCCGTAAGACCTGCTCCAAGAGCTTTCACGCCTTTTCCAGCGTGAACTACCCCGATCTGGCGGCGGTGCAGGACGGACACCTGCTGCAATATATGCGCTGCGCCTGCTACCCCCGCCCCGTGTTCTACGACACGCTGGACAGCAGCGTGTCCCTGCTGAAGCTGATCCCGGGCACGTCCAGCGCGCTCCTTGATTTCATGCTGGACCGCAGCGACGGCCTGATCATCGAGTCCTTCGGCGTAGGCGGCCTGCCGGAGTACGAGGGCAGCGAGTTTTACGACGCGGTGCGCCGCGGCGTGGAGCGGGGGAAGCTCGTGGTCATGACCACGCAGGTGCCCAACGAGGGCAGCGACCTGACGGTGTACCATGTGGGCGGCCGCCTGAAAAGCACCCTCCGCCTGCTGGAGGCCTACGACATGACCACGGAATCGGCGGTGGCCAAGCTCATGTGGATCCTGGGCCAGACCCGCGACTTTGACGAGGCGGAGCGCCTGTTTTACCGGCCGGTGGCGCGGGACATCCTCTACGAAAACTAAATGAAAAAACGGCGCGCCGAAGCGCGCCGTTTTCGCATAGTTTGCTGCGCTTTTTCCCATACTATGGCAAACTGTCTGAGGGAGGAAGCCGGTATGAAACAGGATTTTTCTGCCAAAACCGCGGCGCTGGACGGCCTGCTGGGCGTGGGCCGCTGCTTCGATATGACCGCCCGCGACCTCACCATCGGCGGTCGCCGCGCCCGCCTTTGGGTGGTGAACGGCTACGCGCAGGAGGGCATACTGGAGCGCATGATCGCCCAGTGGCTGGCGGTGCCGCCGCTGCCGCCGGACATGACGCCGGAGACCTTTCTCCGCCGCCATGTCACCGCCTGCGACGCCGCCGTATGCGGCAAAAGGGAGGAGGCGGTGCTGGCGGTCTTTGCCGGAAAGACCCTGCTGGTGGCGGACGGTTTCTCCGGCGGCATCCTCATGGATGTGAAGCAGTTCCCCACCCGCGCCATCGAGGAGCCGGACACCAGCCGCGTCCTCCGGGGCAGCCACGACGGCTTTGTGGAGAACCTGATGCAGAACGCCGCCCTGCTGCGCCGCCGCATCCGCGACTCCCGCCTGACGCTGGAGCGGGTGCAGCTGGACAACCGCTCCCACACCGATGTGGTGCTGTGCTACATGGACGGGGAGGCCGACCCCGAGCTGCTGGCGGAGATACGGAAAAAACTGGAAAATATGCAGGTGGGCTCCATCGCCATGAGCCAGGAATCGGTGGCGGAGGCCCTGTCGCCCCGGCAGTTCTGGAACCCGTTTCCCAAGGTCCGGTATACGGAGCGGCCCGACGTAGCCACGGCCTGCATCATGGAGGGCGACGTGGTGCTGATGGTGGACAACTCCCCCTCGGCCATGCTGCTGCCCACCACGCTTCTGCGGTTCACCGAGGAGATCAACGACTACTATTTCCCGCCCCTCATCGGCTCCTATCTTCAGATCGTCCGTATGGTGGTGCTGCTGCTGACGGTGTTTGTCACGCCGGTGTGGTATCTGCTGGTGAAGAATCCCGACACGCTCCACGAGAGCCTGCACTTCCTGCTGATCCAGGACGAGTACTTCGTCCCGCTCATCATCCAGCTGCTGCTGGTGGAGCTGATCATCGACGTGCTGAAGCTGGCGTCTCTCAACACGCCGGACGTGCTGAGCAATTCCTTCAGCATGATCGGCGCCCTGATCCTGGGGGATTTCGCGGTGCAGGCCCGCTGGCTGGTGCCGGAGGTGCTGGTCTACATGGCCTTCGTGGCCATCGCCAACTATGCCCAGCACAGCTATGAAATGGGCTACGCCACCAAGCTCTGCCGGATACTGCTGCTGATCCTGGTGTGGCTGTTCGACCTGTGGGGCTTTCTGGCGGGCGTGGCGGGGATGCTGACGCTGATGGCCACCGTCAAGCCGCTGGTGGGAAAGGGCTACCTCTATCCGCTCATCCCCTTTGACGGCAAAAAATTAAAGCGTCTGCTGCACCGCGCGCCCATCAGCAGGGACAACAGCTGAAACCGGATTTTTCCAGCGCGGCGCTGCCAATTCACCCTGAATTTACACCGTATGCCTCGCCCTGCTCCGGCGCAAAGTAACGCTGTCGCCGGCGACAATTTCACAAAGGGGTGAGACGCTTGTATGAGCTGCGTAAAACGCATCGCACAGGCAGCCTCCGCAAACGCACCGCAGGGCTGCTTGCCCTCGTATTTTCCCTCTCGCTCTGCGTCCAGACGGTCTGGGCCGCCCCTGAGGAGCGGACTGTGATCCCGCTGGGCAAGGCCGTGGGCATCAAGCTGTTTGCCGATGGCGCGCTGGTGGTGGGCCTGTCCGATGACGGTCACTGTCCTGCGCGGGACTGCGGCCTGCGGGAAGGAGATCTGATCCTCCGCATGGATGACGAGAAGATCACCTCCACAGAGCAGGTCCGCGCACTCCTGCAGGACAACGGCTGCGAGCCGCTGGTCATGACGGTCCAGCGCAGCGGCCGGACCCTCACCGTCACCGCCGTGCCCACACAGGGCCCTGACGGCGCGTGGCAGCTGGGGGCATGGATCCGCGACAGCATGGCCGGCATCGGCACGCTGACGTACTACGATCCCGCCACCGGCAGCTACGGCGCGCTGGGCCACGGCATCACCGACGTGGACACCGCCAGGCTGATGCCGCTGGCCTCCGGCTCCATCATGGAGACCACAGTCAAGGCGGTGAAAAAGGGCGCCAGAGGCGACCCCGGCGAGCTGAAGGGCGACTTCTCCGTGCAGCGTGACGTAGGCACCGTCACCGTCAACAGCGACGGCGGTATCTTCGGCACGGTGGCGGACCCTGATTTCCTCCGGATGGGCACGCCCGTCCCCGTCGCCGCGGCCCGTCAGGTCAAGACCGGCCCTGCCACCATTCTGGCCACCATCTCTGCGGATGACACGGCAGAATACACGGTGCAGATCGTCCGCGTCTTCTCCGGCGGCCAATCCACCCGCAACCTGCTGCTCCGCGTGACGGACCAGCGCCTGCTGGACGCCACCGGCGGCATCGTGCAGGGCATGAGCGGCAGTCCCATCCTCCAGAACGGACGGATCGTGGGAGCCGTCACCCATGTGCTGCTGAACGACCCCACCCAGGGCTACGGCATTCTCATGGAGAATATGCTGGCCATGGCGGGGTAAGCAAGGAGGTCACGCCTATGCAGTCCCTGCTGATCAAGGACACCACCCGCGCCCAGCGCGAGGAGATCGTGCGGCGGGCGCTGGCAGCCTGCGGCGCCGGCTGCGACGGGTGCAGCGGCTGCGGCAACTCCGGCGGCGGCCGTGTGGACGCCATCTATCAGCCGTATATCGACGGCGAAAAGGAGCTGGCGGACATCAACGCGGAATACTCCGCCGGACGCAAGCCGGTACGCTGACAAAGGGGAGCCGCGGGCGAAAGCCCGCGGCTCTGCCCTTGCTTTCCGCGAGATCGGAGCAGGCTCCTGACGCGGATGATCCGCTGCGGAACGGAGGCGTATGCCCTGCCGGCGGCGCGCCCCAAGAAATTTCTCTTGTGCTTCATGGGAAAGTAGTTTATAATATACCGTATTAAATTATGTCCGACCATTGTTTCCCACTATTTCCGCAGAAAGGAAGTCAGCTATGATAAAAGTTCCCACTGAGCACGGTGAGATCACCATCAGCGACGCGGTGTTCACCACCATCACCGGCGCGGCAGCCACCAACTGCTTCGGCGTCAAGGGCATGGCACAGCGCAGCATGACGGACGGACTGGTCCATCTGCTGCGGCCGGAGGCCATGAGCAAGGGCGTCAAGGTCACATACAACGACGACAATACCGTTTCCATCGAGCTGCATATCGTGGTGGAGAACGGCGTCAATATCGCCACTGTCTGCCGCTCCATTATGGGCGAGGTCAAATATGTGGTCAATCTTAACACCGGCGTGACCGTCAGGGAGGTCAACGTCTGCGTGGATTCCGTTACTGTGTGACATCGCCGAGAAGGAGAAATACGACATGACAGATAGGATCAGCGGCGGCGCCTTCAAGCAGATGGTCGCCTTCGGTGCCGCTTGTATTGCCCAGCAAAAACAGACCATCAACGATCTCAACGTCTTTCCGGTGCCGGACGGCGACACCGGCACCAATATGTGCCTGACCATCCAGACGGCGGTGAACGAGCTCCGCAAGTGCCAGCCCGCCACGGTGGACGAGGCCGCCAGAGTCACGGCCTCCGGCCTGCTGCGGGGCGCGCGGGGCAACTCCGGCGTCATTCTCTCTCTGCTGTTCCGCGGCATGAGCAAGAAGCTCAAGGGCGTGGCGGAGGCGGACGGCGTCCAGCTGGCCGCCGCCATGCAGGAGGGCGTTACCACCGCCTACGGCGCGGTGATGAAGCCCGCCGAGGGCACGGTGCTCACCGTGTCGCGTCTGGCAGCCCAGCGGGCGCTGGAGGCGGCGGGCGAGCGGAACGACGCCGAATACGTGCTGGAGGAGGCCATCAAGACCGGCTGCGCCACGCTGGCGGAAACCATCGAGATGAATCCGGTGCTGAAAAAGGCCGGCGTGGTGGATGCCGGCGGCAAGGGCTACCTCATCATTCTGGAGGGGATGCTCCGTGCCCTGCGGGGCGAGGAGATCCCCGAGGTGGAGGATCAGCCCGAGGAGAAGGCGGACTTCGCCGCCATCGGCGATGAGGATATCACCTTCGCCTTCGACACGGTGTTTATCGTCCGCAAGACCACGGACCGGCCGCTGGACGGCCTGCGGGCCTATCTGGGCAGCATCGGCGACAGCCTCGTCATCGGCGAGGACGACGAGTCCTTCAAGGTCCACGTCCACACCGATACGCCGGGCGACGCCCTGAACGAGGCCCAGAAATACGGCACGCTGGAGCTGGCGAAGATCGAGAATATGCGAACTCAGGCGGCGGATCTGGCAGCGGGTCGGAAGGCCCAGAGCACCGACGATCTGGACGCCGTCGAGGAAGAGCTGGAAAAGAGCGCCTGCGCCGTGGCGGCGCCGGAGAAGCGCTACGGCTTTCTGGCGGTATGCGCCGGCGACGGCCTCGCCGCCGTGTTCCGTGATCTGGGCGTGGATCGCATCGTGTCCGGCGGCCAGACCATGAACCCCTCCACCGAGGCCATCCTGCGGGAGATCGACCAGACCCCCAGCGAGGTGGTGTTCGTGCTGCCCAACAACAAGAACATCATCATGGCGGCCCAGCAGTGCGTGGGCCTGACGGAGAAGGAGGTCATCGTTGTCCCCACCGCCACCGTGCCGCAGGGCATCTCCGCCATGATGTGCGTCGATCCGGAGGAGCCGGACGCCCAGAACATCCTGCAGGCCATGACCGACGCCGCGGCCAACGTCACCACAGCCCAGATCACCTATGCCGCGCGGAACTCCGACTTTGACGGCTTTGCCATCAACGAGGGCGACTATCTGGCCCTGTGCGACGGCAAGCTGCTGGGCACGGACCGGAGCCTTGATGTGCTGCTGGAGCGTCTGGCGCGTCTGGCGTCGGACAAGAGCGCCGAGTTTATCACCGTCTACGCCGGCGAGGGCGTATCGGACGAGGACGCAGCCCGTGCGGCGGCGCTGTTCGAAACGGTGTGCCCCGATGCGGAGGTCAGCGCCCTGCCGGGTGGGCAGCCGGTGTATTACTACATCGTAGCCATCGAATAACGACAACAAAGCGTATAAAGCGACAAAAATATCACCCTGCGTATTGACGCGGGGTGATATTTTTCGGCATGAACCGCAAAAAGGCCGCCCAGCGGGCGGCCTCTTCGTATTTCATGTGTGGTGCGGCCCTGCCGCCGCGCCGCCGGAGAGATCCCCTGCGGGGCGCGGGAATACAGCGCCGTCTCAGGCCAGAAAGCCCTTGAGGATGGTGTCCTCGGCCTCCTCCTCCGTCAGGCCCAGCGTCTCCAGCTTCAGCAGCTGGTCGCCGGCGATCTTGCCGATGGCGGCCTCGTGGATGAGCTGGGCATCGGGACAGTTGGCGGTGATGGCGGGGATGGACTCGATCTTGGCGCTGCCCATGATGATGCTGTCGCACTGGACGTGGCCGAAGCATCTGGCGTTGCCCACCATCACGGGATGGAACACCTGTCGGGACTGGTCCTGCGCCACGGAGCGGGAGATGACGCGGCCCTTGGCATCGTCGCCGTTGAGCTGGATGGTCATGTCGCTCTCCGCCGTCTGGCTGCCGTGGGTCAGCAGCCGCTCCGTGACCACCACCTCGCTGCCGGCCTCGCAGAAGAAGTCCGTCTCGCGCTTGGTGGAGTCGATGCCGCGGATCTGGATGGTGTCCATCTGCATGGTGGAGTGCTCGCCCAGATATACCACGGTCTTGGGGTTCATGATATTGCCGCCGGTCTGGCCGGGGTCGTTTTCGCCATAGTGCTTTTCGCTGTAATGCACCCGCGCATTTTTGCCGATGTGGAAGGTATGCACGCCGTCGTGGCGGCTCTCATCGCAGCCGGAGTTGTGGATGCCGCAGCCGGCCACGATCTCCACGTCGCAGCCGTCGCCCACATAGAAGTCGTTGTAGACCATCTCGCGCAGGCCGGTCTGGCTGATGATGACGGGGATGTAGCACTTCTCGCCTCTGGTGCCGGCCTTGATGCGGATGTCGATGCCCTGCCTGCCGTCGGCGCGGGGGGTGATCTCAATGTGCTCGGTGGACTGGCGGGCCTCACAGCCGCTGTCCTTGCGGATATTGAAGGCGCCCACGGGCTTGCCCGTCAGGTCCGCGATCTTCTCCAGCAGCTTGGCGTCAATATCGGTGATCATTGTGCGCCCTCCTTTCTCTCCAGCACGGGACAGCTGCCCAGCGTATCCGCCAGAATGAGGGGAAAGACCTCCTCAGTGCTGCCGCGGTGGGCGATCTGCCCGTTTGCGATGACCACGATCTCATCGGCCAGCCGGATGATCCGCTCCTGATGGGAGATGATGATCATGGTGGACTGTCCCTCCCGATGGATCTGCTCAAACGTCTCGGTGAGCCGCGCGAAGCTCCACAGGTCGATACCGGCCTCCGGCTCGTCGAAGATCATCAGGTCGCCGCGCCGCGCCAGAATGGTGGCGATCTCGATGCGCTTGACCTCGCCGCCGGACAGCGACACATCCACCTCGCGGTCCAGATAGTCGTTGGCGCACAGACCCACCTTGGTCAGATAGGCGCAGCACTTGTCCTTGCTGAGCTGCTCCTTCCCCGCCGCCAGCAGCAGCAGATCGTGGACGGTGATGCCCTTAAAGCGCGGGGGCTGCTGAAAGCCGTAGCTGATGCCGCGGCGTGCCCGCTGGGTGATGGACAGCTCCGTCACGTCCTCGCCGTTGTAGAGCACGCGGCCGGACGTGGGCTGCACCAGCCCCATGATGACCTTGGCCAGCGTGGTCTTGCCGCCGCCGTTGGGGCCGGTGAAGACCACCAGCCTGTGGTCGGGGATGGTAATGGAGACATTTTTGAGGATGTCCTGCTCCCCATCGGGAGTGGACACGCGGTAACAGATGTTTTGCAGTTCCAGCATGGATGTTTCTCCTCTCTCTGAGGTGATATCTGAGCATAGTATACCAGATGCGGCGAAGGGAATATGTGGCATATGCAACAACCGCACAAAAAGCGGATGTCCTTTACAACTGTGTCAGTGTACCAGATTTCGCGGGAAAAAGCAATCCTTTCCTGCACGCTTTGCCGCAAACGGGCCGCACAGGCGCAGGACGGGCCGCCTCTGCATAGTATGCCGTGAGAAGGAGGCGTTCAAACATGGAGCAGGAAAGGAGTCCGGTCTTTGACCGGCAACTGTCACAGGAGGTCTGGCAGCGGGTGGCGCAGTCCCTGCCGCCGCTGGAGCCGGAGCCGCCGCAGGAGGCGTGCTGCATGGCCGTTCCCGCCGAGGACGGCCTGACGCGGCTGCGGCGTTTTATCGACGAGGAGGTGTCTATGGCATGGGCTTACCGGCGCCGCGCCCGCTGCGCCCCGCCGCCGGCACGGCGGACGCTGCTTCGCATGGCGGAGGATGAGCTGGCCCACGCCCGTACGCTGCTGTCGGCCCACTATCTCATGACCGGCAAGTACTACCAGCCGCCCACGGCGGCGGGAGAGGAGCCGCCGCTGCCGTGGTGCCAGCTGCTGCGGGAGCTGTACCATCAGGAGGCCTGCGGCGGCTGGGAGTACGCGCAGGCGGCGGAGGACACGGCGGACGTGTGCTTACAGGACATTTTCCGGCAGCTGAGCCAGGCGGAGTATGGCCACGCGGCGGCGGTGCTGCATCTCTTGGAAAACAGCTTGACAACGGGGAATAACCTGCTAAAATAGGGGGCAATTCAAGCACACAAAGGAGGTCTGTGAAGATGAAGGAGTGCATCTCCCGCGACGCGGCGCTGGCCGCTCTGAAGACATATAACAAGGAGCCGTTCCATATCCTGCACGCCTTGACGGTGGAGGGCGTCATGCGCTGGTACGCCAACGAGCTGGGCTACGGCGAGGACGCGGATTTCTGGGCCACGGTGGGCCTGCTCCACGACATCGACTTTGAGCTGTGGCCGGAGCAGCACTGTCTCAAGGCGCCGGAGCTGCTGCAAAAGGCGGGCTGCTCCGATGAGTTCATCCACGCCGTCTGCTCCCACGGCTACGGCCTTGTCTGCGACGTGGAGCCTACCCATGAGATGGAGAAGGTGCTCTTCGCCGCCGACGAGCTGACGGGCCTGATCGGCGCCGCCGCCCGTATGCGCCCCAGCAAGAGCGTCATGGACATGGAGGTCAGCAGCCTGAAGAAGAAGTACAAGGACAAGAAATTCGCAGCGGGCTGCTCCCGCGACGTCATCAGCACCGGCGCGGAGCGTCTGGGCTGGACCGTGGAGGAGCTGATGGAGAAGACCATTCTGGCCATGCGAAGCTGCGAGGAGCGCGTCAATCAGGAGATGGAGACGCTGGCCTGAACCGTATCAAAACAGGGAGCCGCGGGCTTTTGCCTGCGGCTCCCTCTCTTTTTCCTCTTTTTACGGCACGGGCCGGTAGGACACGGGCTTTCCGCCCGCAAACTCCACCTGATAGCCGGTGCCCGGCGATACCGGATAATCGTACCGGATGCCGCCGAACCAGTGCATCATCAGCCCTGCCGTGACGCCGCCGTGGATGACGCACACTGCGTCCTCTCCTGCGTCCAGCACCGGCTGGATGGCCGCCAGATTCCGCGCCAGCACCTGCGGCGCGCTTTCCCCGTGGGGGCACACGTTATGCTCCGCGTCCTGTATCCACGCCTGATACGCGGGGTCGTCCTTCAGCTCCTCATAGCTCTTCATCTCGAAATCGCCGAAGTCCATCTCCCGCAGGCCCGCCAGCTGCGTGTGAGGCACGTCGCCGTACAGGGCGCGGATGGTCTGCTCCGTCCGCAGCAGCCCGCTGGTGTAGTACCGCGCCGCCGTGGGGTAAACGCCGGCTTTGGCACGGGCCTCCAGCGCCGCCAGCGAGTCCGGCAGCACGGGGATATCCGCCGCGCCGTAATACAGGTCCCTCCGGCTGCCCTCCGTGTCGCCGTGCCGCAATAATGTCAGCTTCATTTCAATTCCTCCGTCAGTCCGCAGAATACGCGGGTCACGCGGCTCGCCCGAGCCGCCAGTCCCTGCATCAGGATGCCATGGCGCTCCCGCCACGCCCGCTCCTGCCCGTCCATGGGCACGATGCCGCTGCTGACCTCGCGGCAGATCACCACCGCGTCCTGAAAAAGCGGCAGATAGGGGGCCATGTCCGCCTCGCGGCGGCTCAGCGCCTCCAGATGGCAGTAGCATTTCTTCCCCGCCTCCGGCGGCGATACCGCCAGATCGCACACATCCTCCATGGTCAGCCCGTAGTGCCGGAGCGCCCACGTCAGCTTCCCCTGAAACGCGCCGCCGATCACCAGCTTCATATCCGTTCCCTCCCGATCATATCAAAAGTGCCAGCACGCCGCACAGCTCGCCGATCACCAGCGCGAAGCCGGAGACGTCGCCGGACATCCCGTCAAACTGGCGGAACCCGTGGCATACGGCCAAGCCGTAGCCTGCCGCCGCGCACAGCGGCCCCCAGCTGCCCCACAGCGCCAGCGGTACGATGACCGCGGCGGCCAGCAGCGCCGCCGATACCGCCGCCGGCGCGCCGCCCCGTGCCATGGCGCTGTACTGGCTGGTGCCCATGGGCCGCAGCGTCAGCACCGCCACCGCCGCCGCCGCACGGCTGGCCACGGGGAGCAGCGCCAGCGGCCACAGCGGCACATCCGCCATGGACAGAAACGCGCTCCACTGGCCCAGCGCCAGCAGCACCATGCAGATCACCGCAAAGGCGCCGCAGTGGGAATCCTTCAGGATGCGCCGCCGCGTCTCCAGCTCGCGGCGGGACAGGATGCCGTCGCACACGTCCATAAACCCGTCCAGATGGAGGAAGCCCGTCGCCAGCCACGGCGCCGCCGCGCACAGGGCCGCCGCCAGCGGGCGGGGCAGAAGGCCGCCCAGCCACCCGCACAGCGCCCACACCGCGCCTACGATGACGCCCACCAGCGGCAGGCACGCCACCATTTTCCGCCGCGCCGCCTCGTTCCAGCGTCGGGCGGGGCAGGGGATGGCCAGAAACATTCCCCACGCCATGCAGAACCCGTCCAGCCACTCACGCATGGGGCAGCGCCCCCTTCCACACATGGGGGATGCCCATGATCGTCTCGCACACCGTGTCGAATTCCGCCGCCAGACGGCGGCAGACGCCGGCCAGCCCCCTGACATACGCCGCCGTCCAGGGGTCGTAGTCCTCGCCGCCGTCAAAAATGCCGTCGCACACGCATACGAAGTGGGCAGGATACCGGCTGATGGCCGCGATCTGCGCCGCCGTCCGTTCCGGCGCGCCGCCGTCCATCTGCCCATGCTCATCGAACATCTGCGCCGCCAGACACGCCGTCACGCTGTCGAACAGCACCGTGCCCGCAGGGTCCACCTGCGCCAGCTCTGCCGTCAGGTCCCGCGCCCGCTCGATGGTGGCAAAGCCCCATCCCTCGCGGTCGGCAACGTGCCGCCGGATGCGGGCCAGATCCTCGTCGTCGTGGGGCTCCATGGTGGCCCAGTAGTACATAGGCCCGCCCTGTGCCAGCGCCCGTGCCGCCCGCTGGGCCGTGGTGCTCTTGCCGCTTTTGCCGCCGCCCATCAGTAAGATCCTCATGCGCCCTCCACCGTAAAGGCGTCCACCGCCCGTATCTCGTCCAGATAATCGTCCTGAATGGCCGCCTCGGCGAAGGTGGCCATGCCCCGCATCACGCCGCAGGCGCCCTCCAGCACCCGAAACAGCAGGGGGCACCCGCTGCCCTCGCCCAGCCGCATCTCCAGACGCAGGCAGGGCTGAAGCCCCAGCTCCTCCGCGGCGATGCGGTAGCCCACCTCGTAGGAGTCGTGGGACAGGAACAGCACGTCCCGCGCCGCGGGACACAGCCGCACGGCGCACAGCGCCGCCGTGATGGAGATGAAGCCGTCCGCCGCCGCCGGAACCCGCTCATGGGCACAGCCCAGAAACGCGCCGGTCATGGCGGCCAGATCCAGCCCGCCCACACCGGCCAGCACGCCGATGACATCGTTCCTGTCGGGCCGGTGCAGCGCCAGCGCCTGCCGCAGCACCGCCTTCTTCCGCCGGAAGCCCTCATCCGTCAGGCCGCCGCCCCGACCGGTGACGGCCTCGATGTCCGCGCCGGTCAGCGCCGCCAGCACCGCCGCCGAGGTGGTGGTGTTGCCGATGCCCATCTCGCCGATGCCCAGCGCCGTCACGCCGCCGCGTCGGGCATCGGCCGCCTGCTCCATGCCGGCGGCCATGGCCTCCAGCACCTGCTGCCGCGTCATGGCGTCCTCCCGGGCGATATTGCCCGTGCCCCGCCGCACCTTCCGATCCAGAATGCCCACGGCGGGCACGTCGCCGTCGATGCCCACGTCCACCACCGCCACGTCGTCGCCGAAGGCCGCCGCCATGGCGGACATACCGGTTTTCCGCCGGGTCATGTTCACCGCCTGCTGCAAGGTCACGGACGGCGGCGTGCAGGACACGCCCTCCGCCACCACGCCGTTGTCGGCGGCGAACACCGCCACACGGCACCGGTCCATGGCGGGGCACACCCGCCCCGTCACGCCGGATAACCGGATGGACAGCTCCTCCAGCCGCCCCAGACTGCCCGGCGGCTTGGCCAGCTCTGCCTGCCGCCGCCGTGCCGCGTCCATGGCCGCCCCGTCGGCGGGCCGGATGGCCTCAATATATGCCCGCAGTTCCTGCTCTGTCATGCTCATTCCTCCAGATAGCCCCGCTGTGCCAGCCATTGCAGCGACGGCACGCAGTTCTGATTCTCAATGGTGAATGTGGCCGCCGGACACTGTCTCAGCACCGTGTCCAGCACCTGCTCCATGGGCACGGTGCCCTGCCCCAGCGGTGCATGGAGGTCCCAGCCCCCCTCGTTGTTGTGGAGATGGACGTGCCGCAGCCACGGGGCCATGGGCGCGATCCACGCCAAGGGCGGCGTTTTGCTGGCGGAGCTGTTGGCGTGTCCCACGTCCAGACACAGCCCCAGACGGGGATCGTCCACCTGCGCGGCGATGTCCGCCAGCAGCTGCGGCTCCGGCTCCATCACGTTCTCCACCGCCAGCGTCATGCCCTCCGGCACGTCGGACAGCAGCTCCCGCCAGAACCGCACCGACTGCTCCACGAACCACTCCGGAAAGTACACCAGCGGGATGTACCCGCCATGCACCACGATCCGGGTCACGCCCAGCGCCTGCGCCGCCTGTATGGTCTGCCGGAACCGCCGCAGCGCCGCGTCCCGCACCAGCGGGTCGATGGCGCAGGGCGACAGCTCCGCAAACGGCGCGTGGAGCCACAGCCGCTCCGCGCCCTGTATCTGCCGGCGCACCAGCGCCATGGCGTCCGGCTGCTCCAGACGCGGGGCCCAGCAGAACTCCGTGATCTCAAAGCCCAGATCCCACGCCTTTGCCAGTGCCGCCGCGCTGCCGTCGATGCCGGACAGGTGCAGCCTGCGCCGCAGGTCCCTCCGCTCCATGCGCCGTACCTCCCTTGCGAATGTCTCAACGAGGATTATAGCACATCCCGCCGCAAATACAAACCCCCAAAACATCCCGCCGCCGCGGGGATTGACGCACGCCGTCGGAAACGGTATAATCTCAGCGATACGCAAAACAGGGAAGGGAGGTGCCGCCCGTGCGTGATCCGTTTACCGACTGTCATCCCGCCGTGAATTTTCTCTATTTTGCGCTGGTGCTGGCCTTCTCCATGTGCCTGACGCATCCGGCCGCCCTGCTGATTTCCCTCGCCGGCGCCTGCTGCTACCTGACACGCCTGCTGGGGGCGAGCGAGCTGGGCCGCAGCGCCCGCTGGCTGGTGCCCATGGCGCTGCTGGCGGCGCTGGTGAACCCCGCCTTCGTCCATCAGGGCGTCACCATCCTGACCTACCTGCCCTCCGGCAACCCCCTGACGCTGGAGAGCATTCTCTTCGGCCTTGCCTCGGCGCTGCTGCTGGCGGCGGTGGTGCTGTGGTTCCGCTGCTTCGGCGAGGTCATGACCTCCGACAAATTCATCTACCTCTTTGGCCGGATCATCCCCGCCCTCTCGCTGGTGCTCAGCATGACGCTGCGCTTCGTGCCCCGCTTCCGCCGCCAGTTCCGCACGGTGGCGCAGGCCCAGCGCTTCATGGGCCGCGACACGGAAAGCGGCGGCCTGCTCCGGCGGGGCCGCAACGCCATGAAGGTCTTTTCCATTCTGGTCACCTGGAGCTTGGAGAGCGCCATCGACACGGCGGACAGTATGCGTAGCCGCGGCTATGGCCAGCCCGGGCGCACCGCCTTCGCCCTCTACCGTCTGGACGATCGGGACCGAAGCCTTCTCCTGTGGCTGGGCTTCTGCGGACTGTACCTGCTGTCCGGCGTTCTCTCGGGCGGCCTCTATTTCCAGTATTACCCCCTGCTGCTGGGCGCACCGGCCCAGCCGCTGACCGTCAGCTTTTTCGCCGTCTACCTGCTGCTGTGCCTGACGCCTGCGGGCCTGTCGCTGGCCCAGCGCCGCCGCTTCTGCCGCCTGATGAAGGGAGGGACTCCAAATGAATGAGCTGTTCCGCCTTTCCGGCTTCGGCTTCACCTACCCCCAGCAGCGCCGCCCCGCCCTGACCGGCGTGGACCTGACGGTGCGCGCCGGCGAGTTCTGGGTGCTCTGCGGCCCCTCCGGCTGCGGCAAATCCACGCTCCTGCGCCAGCTCAAGACCGTGCTGGCCCCCCATGGCGTCACCGAGGGAGAGGTGTACCTTCAGGGCACGCCCCTGCGGGATGTCCCCCTGCGGCAGCAGGCGTCCGACATCGGCTTTGTCCTCCAGTCGCCGGAGCATCAGGTGGTGACGGACAAGGTCTGGCACGAGCTGGCCTTCGGGCTGGAGAGCCTTGGCTGCGACACCCCCTCCATCCGCCGCCGCGTGGCGGAGATGGCGTCCTTCTTCGGCATACAGGACTGGTTCCACAAGTCCGTGGACCAGCTCTCCGGCGGCCAGAAGCAGCTGCTGACGCTGGCCTCCGTTATGGTCATGCAGCCCAAAGTCTTGATCCTGGACGAGCCCACCAGCCAGCTGGACCCCATCGCCGCCGCCGATTTCCTGCAAACGCTGGGCCGCATCAACCGCGAGCTGGGCACCACCGTCCTCCTGACGGAGCACCGGCTGGAGGAGGCGCTGCCTCTTGCCACCCACGCCGCCGTGCTGGACGGCGGCCGCCTGCTGTGCACCGGCACGCCTGCGGAGGTGGGCCGCGCCCTGCGGGGGCAGGGGCACGCCATGTTTCTGGCCATGCCCGCCGCCATGCGGATCTGGGCCAGTGTGGAAAGCGAGGATCCCGCCCCCGTCACCGTGCGGGAGGGCAGGGACTTCCTGCGCCGCTGGCACGCCGCCCATCCGCTGCACCCCCTGCCTCCGGCGGAGGAGCACCCCCACGGCGGCCCCGTCCTGACGGCGGAGGGCCTCTGGTTCCGCTACGGGCCGGACCAGCCCGACGTGGTGCGGGGACTGGACCTCACCGTGCGGCAGGGAGAGCTGCTGGCCCTGCTGGGCGGCAACGGCGCCGGCAAGACCACCAGCCTGCGCCTGCTCTCCGGCGCCCTGACGCCCTACCGCGGCACAGTGCAGCGCCGCTGCCGCATCGGCGTCCTGCCTCAGGACCCCCAGGCGCTTTTCGTGAAAAAAACGGTCCGCGAGGACCTGTACGAGGCCTTCGACGGCCAGAGGCTGGACCCCGCCCTGCGGGAAAAGCGGATGGCGCAGGCCGTGACCCTCTGCCGCCTGACGGCGCTGCTGGACCGTCACCCCTACGACCTGTCCGGCGGCGAGCAGCAGCGCGCCGCCCTCTGTAAGGTCCTGCTCCTTGATCCGGAGCTGCTGCTGCTGGACGAGCCCACCAAGGGCCTTGACGCCGGCTTCAAGCAGGAGCTGGCCGCCATCCTCCGCTCCCTGACGGCGGGCGGCGTCACGGTGGTCATGGTCAGCCACGACGTGGAGTTCTGCGCCCGCTACGCCCACCGCTGCGCCCTGTTTTTCGACGGCAGCGTGGTGACGGAGGGCGCGCCCCGCCCGTTCTTCTCCGGCAACAGCTTCTACACCACCTCCGCCGACCGGATGGCGCGGGAGCTGTGCCCCGGCGCGGTGACGGCGGAGGACGTCATGGCCGTCATCGGCGGCGAGATCCCGCCGGAGCCGGCGCCGCCCCAGGTCTACGAGCCTCTGCCGCCGGTGGCGGAGGAGTCCGCCGCGTGGCAGCCGCCGAGGCTGCCGTGGTGGCGAAGGCTGCTGGCCGCCGTGTCCGGCCTTGCGGCGCTGGTGATCTTCTGGCACGCCGCCCGTCAGACGGACCTGACGGCGCTGGTGGGCGGCGGCACGGTGTCCGCCGCCGGCTGGTCCGCCCTGTGGGAGTACGCCCTGTTCATCGCCGCTTTGTTTGTCGCCGCCGCCGCCATCGGCCGCCGCTCGCCCCCGCCGGTGCAGGTGCAGACGCCGGTGCAGAAGCGCCGCCTGTCCAGCCGCACCAAGGCCGCTGCCGCCCTGATATTGGCGGGCATCCCCGCCATATTGTTCGTGGGCAGCTATTACTTCGATGTGAAGAACTACTACCTCATGGCCCTGCTGGTGCTGCTGGCGTGTATGCTGCCGTTTTTCATGGTCTTCGAGGGCCGGAAGCCCCAGGCGCGGGAGCTGACCGTCATCGCCGTGCTGTGCGCGCTGGGCGTGGCGGGCCGCGCTGCCTTCTTCATGCTGCCCCAGTTCAAGCCGGTGCTGGCCCTGACCATCATTGCCGGCGTGGCCTTCGGCGGCGAGACGGGCTTTCTGGTGGGAGCCATGACCATGCTGGCCAGCAACTTCCTGTTCTCACAGGGGCCGTGGACCCCGTTCCAGATGTTTGCCGCCGGCATCATCGGCTTTCTGGCGGGCGTCCTGTTCCGCAAGGGCTGGCTCCGCCGCAGCCGCGGCGCCCTGTGCCTGTTCGGGGCCATCGCCGCCGTCGTTGTGTACGGCGGGCTGATGAATCCCGTCTCCGCCCTGCTGTACAGTCAGGAGCTGAGCTGGCCCGTGCTGGTGAGCTATTACCTCACCGGCTTCCCCGTGGACTGCATCCACGCCGCCGCCACCGTGTTCTTCCTCTGGGTGCTGGCGGAGCCCATGCTGGAAAAGCTGGACCGCATCAAAACGAAATACGGCCTTGTGGAATAAAAGATATCCCCCGGCTTCGCCGGGGGATATCTTTTGCCGCGAGCTGCCCAAAGCCGTCAGCCCTGCGGATGCTTACGTCAAAGTGAATTGGTAAGTGACCGAGTTCTGCCAGGATTCTTCGTTTGACAAATCCTCTCCGATCACCGTGCCGCCCATTTTTTCGTAAAATATCCGGGCATTATGATTCTCCGGAACACAGTGGCAGATGAAAGACTGCACACCGTGCTCCCGACAGTACGCCCTGACAAGGTCGAATACTTTCCGGCCGATCCCGTTCCTCTGGTACTCAGAAACGATGTAGAGCGACTGCAATGTGACCCCATCGGCCTGACGTATCGTCAGATAGCCGATGTCCTGCGGTCCCTCCCGAATCAGATACACAGAGTATACTGGGTCATTGACCCTTGCCAATTCCTTTTCTCTGTGCCAGTCCCAGTCAAAGCCGTCGAGCATATCGTCAGGATAGATTCCTCTGTATGTGGTGTCCCAGACCCTGTGCCGCAGACCAATGATGGACGGTACGTCCCCACTGTGTGCCCTGACGATCACGACATCATTTCTCATGATATTTTCTCTCCCGCACTTCCTGCTTCTCCCATCCTGCCGCACCTCGCCGCCCAATACCAGCGCCTTACGCAAAAAAGGCTCTCCGGCCGCGCCGGAGAGCCTTTCCTCTCGTTTTCTCAGAACTTGTCCTTGTTGAAGATCCGCAGGATCTCGTCGAAGGACTTGTCCATCTCATCCTGCGCCTGCTCGCCCTTCACCTCGTCCAGCGGCTGGAGCGCGGGCTTCTTCTCCGCCTGCGCCGGTGCGCCGGTGGAGGTGATGCGCGCCTCCTGCTGCTCCTCGTCGAAGCCGGTGGCGATGACCGTCACGCGGATCTCGTCGTCCAGCGTCTCGTCGAAGGTGGCGCCGAAGATGGTGAGCGCGTCGGGATGTACGGCCTGCTGCACCAGCGTGGCCGCCTGCTCCACCTCCTCCAGACCGATGTCCATGGAGCCGGTGACGTTGATGAGTACGCCCTTGGCTCCGTTGATGGAGGTCTCCAGCAGGGGGGAGGAGATCGCCATGCGCGCGGCCTCCTCGGCCTTGCCCTTGCCGGCCGCGCGGCCGACGCCCATGTGGGCCAGCCCCGCGTCCTTCATGATGGCTGTCACGTCGGCAAAGTCCAGATTGATAAAGCCGGTATCGCGGATCAGGTCGGAGATGGACTGCACCGCCTGACGCAGCACGTCGTCGGCGATCTCAAAGGCGTTGGCGAAGGTGATCTTCTGATCGGTGGCGTACTTCAGCCGCTCGTTGGGGATGATGACCAGCGAATCCACCTTGCTGCGCAGCTCCTCGATGCCCTGCTCGGCCTGCGACATACGCCGCCGCCCCTCGAAGCCGAAGGGCTTGGTCACCACGCCCACCGTGAGGATACCCGCCTCGCGGGCGATCTCCGCCACCACAGGGGCCGCGCCGGTGCCGGTGCCGCCGCCCATACCGGCGGTGATGAACACCATATCGGTGTTTTCCAGCGCCTTGGCCATCTGGTTGCGGCTCTCCTCGGCGGCCTTGCGGCCCACATCGGGGTTGGAGCCGGCGCCCTTGCCGCCGGTGAGCTTCTCGCCGATCTGGATCTTATAGTTTGCGCTGGAGGCGTTCAGCGCCTGCTTGTCCGTATTGACCGCCACGAAATCCACGCCCTGAGCGCCGGAGCGCACCATGCGGTTGACCACGTTATTGCCGCCGCCGCCCACGCCGACCACCTTGATGCTGACGACGTTTTCCGGGCCGGTTTCCAATCCAAAAGCCATGTTGGTTCCTCCTGCCACAATTTGTATCGAAAAGACAGTTTCTCTGTGCGTGAATGCTATATCTTGTATTGTATTACGGAATCAAAGACCCGTCAAGTGTTCCCGCGGAATTTGCTCATCTTTTTCCCGTTACCCGGGGATAAAGCTGGCTTTACCCTCCTGCGTCATGTCGATGGAGCCCTTTTCGTTGTCCTCCAGCCTGTCCACCACCGCCGCCAGATAATCCAGCTTGTAGTCGAAGTCCGCGTCCCACAAAAACTGCACGTCGAACCGGCTCATATACCGCATGGTGATGTGGGATGCGTCGGACAGGTCAATGACCTGCACCTGATGCAGCATCCCCTTTTCCACCAGCAGCGACAGTATCTCCAGCAGCCGCTCCAGCACCATCTGCTGGGTGGCGGAGGCCCGTGCCTCGCCGCCCACCTGCGGGTCCAGCAGCGTCAGCCCCTCGATCTGGATGTACTGGCTCCACTTGGCGGCGCTGACGGTGTCCACGATGTTCCCCTTGCTGCACAGCAGGTACACCGTGCCGTCCTGCTTGATGGCCACCGGGTCCCGGCACTCCGTCACCTGCACCACCAGCTTGTTGGGCAGCACCCGCCGGAACTGCACCGTCTCCACATAGGGGAGCTGCTGGCGGATGCGGGCCGCTGCGTCGTACTTGTTCAGCAGGAACAGGTTGTCCCCCGGCTTGACCTCCGCCGCCGCCACGATCTGCTCCTTGGAGTAGCGGCTGTTGCCATTGACCTCGATATCCTCGACCTTGAAAAACATGGCCAGCGCAAGGCCGATGGCGCCGCAGATCAGCACAAAGGCCAGCAGCTTATAGAGGAAGGCAAAGCTTCCTCTCCGCCGTTTGCGGTTGTACCGTCTGCGTCGCGCCATGACCTGAAACTCCTTACCTGTTGGTTTCCTGCCGGATATGGGCCCCCAGCCGCGCCAGATCGCCGGTCAGGTCCGCATAGCCCCGCTGGATGTGCTCGCTGTGATGTACGGCGGAGCGCCCCTCCGCCTGCAAGGCTGCCAGCACCAGCGCCGCCCCGCCCCGCAGGTCGGCGGCAACCACGTCCGCCCCGTGGAGCCGCTCCACGCCGCATACCACGGCCACGCGGCCCTCCACGCGGATGTCCGCGCCCATGCGCTGCATCTCCGCCACGTGGCGGTAGCGGCTCTCGAAGATGTTCTCCACAAAGACCGTGGTACCCCGACTGCCCAGCAGCGCCGCCATGAAAATGGCCTGACAGTCGGTGGGAAAGCCCGGATACGGCGCGGTCCGCACCGGCGTCACCGCCTGCAGCCGCCCCTCGCTGCGAAGCCGGATGTCCTCCTGCCCGCAGTCAATGCGGCAGCCCGCCTGCTGTAAGGCCGTGGTCACCGTTGCCAGATGCCGGTAATCCGCCTGCCGCAGCAGCACGTCGCCGCCTGCCGCCGCCGCGGCGCACAGATAGGTGGCCGCCACGATGCGGTCCGCGATGACGCGGTGGCTGCACCCATGGAGGGGCCGCTTTCCCTCCACGGTGATGACGGACCCGCCCGCGCCCCGCACCTCCGCGCCGCAGGCGCACAGAAAATCCTGCAGGTCCACGATCTCCGGCTCCCGCGCCGCGTTGGTGATGACTGTGGTCCCCTCCGCGCCGCAGGCCGCCAGCATGGCGTTCTCCGTGGCGCCCACGCTGGGAATGGCCAGCACGATCTGACCGCCGGTGAGCTGCCTGCCCTGACAGTACAGCTTGCCGCCGTTCTCCTCGATGGACGCGCCCAGCGTCCTGAGCGCCGCCAGATGCAGGTCGATGGGCCGCGGCCCCAGCTCGCATCCGCCCGGATAGCTGAGCTCCGCCCAGCCGCAGCGGGCCAGAATGGCCCCCAGAAAGATCACCGACGAGCGCATCCGCCGCATCAGCGTCTGGGGAATGTCGCACCGCGTCAGCACGCGGCTGTCCACCAGCAGGTCGCCGTCCTCCCAGTCTACCCGGCACCCTAAGTACCGCAGGATGTCCGCCGCCGCCTCCACATCGCTCAGCTGGGGACAGCGCCGGATGCGGCATTCGCCGCCGCACAGCAGCGTGGCCGCCAGAATCGGCAGCACGCTGTTCTTCGCGCCCTGCACCGCCGCCTCGCCGTTGAGCCGGTGGCCTCCTTCAATGGTAATAGGCCCCATAAAACCCCTCCCGCCCTTCATGGTTGTCGTAAGCCATTGTATGAAGGGACAGGGGCAGGGTGTGAATCGCCCTTACCGGACCAGCGCCATCACCGTGTCGTAGATGCGCTCCGCGGCGTCGGGGATGCCCAGCTGGGCCATGCCCTGCCTCATCCGCCGCTGCGTATCCTTGTCGCGCAGGATGTCCGCCGCCGCCTGATACAGCGCCGCGCCGCCGGCCTCGCTCTCCAGCAGGACCCTCGCCCCGCCGTGGGCCTCCAGCAGCCGCGCGTTTTTCTCCTGATGATTGTTGGTGACGTAGGGGGACGGCACCATAATGGCCGGCACCCCCAGTGCCGTCAGCTCGCTGATGGTGGACGCGCCCGCCCGGCAGATCACCAGGTCCGCCGCCCGCATCACCGTCGCCATGTTGTAGATGTACTGCCGCACATCCAGCTGGGCGCAGCCGTCCAGTCCCCGCTGCCGCAGGGCCTGCTCCATGGCATCCCAGCCGCCCTTGCCCACCGCGTGGACGTGGTGGAAGGGGAAGCCGTCGAGGCGCTCCTTCTCGAAGAAGTCCAGCATGGCCTCGTTCATGTGGCTGGCCCCCAGACTGCCCCAGAAGGACGCCACCAGGGGCCGCCCGTCGTCAAAGCCCAGCTCGGCCCGGGCCTCCTGCGGCGTGCGGGTGAAGAAGTCGCCCCGCACCGGCGTCCCCGTTACCATGATGCGCTCAGGGTGCCGGTAGTGCTGCCGGCAGTCCTCAAAGCCCACCATGATGACGTCGGCGTAGTCCTCCAGCATACGGGTGGTCAGCCCGGGCACCGAGTTGCTCTCGTGTACCGCCGTGGGGATGTGGGCCTGCGCCGCCGCCCGCACCGTGGGGAAGCTGGCATAGCCGCCGGTGCCCACCACCAGATCGGGCCGGAACTCCCGCAAAATGGCCTTGGCCGCCTTTCCCGAGCGGGCCAGCGCCCCCACGGCATGGAGGTTGTGGCGCACCGCCTCCGGCGAAAGGGACCGGCGGAAGCTGTCGATCTCCACGGCGGCGTAGTCGTACCCCGCCTTGGCGATGAGCTCCCGCTCCATGCCGTCGGGCGTGCCCACGAACAGCACGGCGGTATCGCTGCGGCGCTGCCGCATCAGGCCCGCCAGCGCCAGCGCCGGATTGACGTGTCCCGCGGTGCCGCCGCAGGTGAAAATGACTCTCATAGCAAGACTCCTTTCGGGCCTACCCCGCCTTGGGTGCGGGGATCTGCCGCGATACGCTGAGCACAATGCCCATCTCCACCAGCTGCAAGCAAAGGGCCGTGCCGCCGTAGCTGAAGAAGGGCAGGGAGATACCGGTGGTGGGCACGAAGCCCGACACCACCGCGATGTTCAAAAAGGTCTGAAGCGCCAGATGGGTCATGATGCCCACCGCCAGCAGCGCGCCGAACCGGTCCCGGGCGTGGAGGGCGATCCAGAAGCCCCGCAGGATCAGCAGGGCGAAGATGAGCATGATGACGCAGGCGCCGATGAGGCCCAGCTCCTCGCACACCACGGAGAAGATAAAGTCGTTGTACTGCTCCGGCAGATACAGGAACTTCTGGCGGCTGCGGCCCAGCCCCACGCCCAGCAGGCCGCCGGAGCCGATGGTGATCAGGCTCTGGGCCAGCTGATAGCCGTCGCCGGAGTAGTCCAGCCACGGGTCGTGCCACATGGCGATGCGGGCCGCGCCGTACTTGATGATACCCTTTTCCGCCAGCTTGATAAACAGGAAGCCCATGGCGCCCACGCCGCCGATGCCCACCGCCACCAGCCAGCCCTGAATGCCGCCCACGATCATCAGCACCGCGCCGGTGCACAGGATCAGCACCGTGCCGGACAGATGGGGCTCCAGCATCATCAGCACCGAGATAACGCCCAGCAGCGCTATGTACGGCAGGACGCCCTGCCGCCACGTCAGCATCTTCTCCTTCTTTTTGGAGATGGTGTCGGAGAAGTAGACGATGACCGCCAGCTTGGCGATCTCCGACGGCTGAAACGACAACACACCCTCCACGCCCAGCCAGCGGGTGGCGTTGTTGGCGGTGATGGCCAGCGGGTTGTGGGGGATGATGACCAGGATCAGCAGGAACAGCGCCGTGCCCACCAGAATGCGGGAGGCGCCGCGCCAGCGCTGGTAGTTGATCTTGGCCGCCACGAACATACCCGCCAGCCCCACGGCGGCGAACAGCGCCTGCCGCTTGAAGTAGTAGGTGCCGTCGCCGGTGTCGTAGTAGGCGCGGGGGAAGCTGGCGGAGAACAGCATGATCAGGCCGACCACCGTCAGCAGCAGCGTCAGGATGAGGAAGGGCAGGTCCATGGACCCCTTGGCCGCCTGCTTGTGCTTCTGCTCCGTCCGGCGCATCCGCTCTGCCTTGGCCTTCTGAGCGCGGTATTCCTCGCGGGTCACGGCGCTTCCTCCCTCCTCTCCAAAATCAGGAACTTCATCATGAAGCAGATCATGAAGCAAAACCGCTTCATGATGAATTCATCATGAAGTATATTTATGCAGCGAAACGCTGATAAACGGCAAAATATGCAATGACGCAGAAGACGGCGCTGACGATGGAGAACACCGCCACGATCTTCGTCTCCCGCCAGCCGCACATCTCAAAGTGATGGTGCAGCGGGGCCATTTTGAAAATGCGCTTGCCGTGGGTGAGCTTGAAATACGTCACCTGAAGGATGTCGGACAGCGTCTCACAGATGTAGACGATGCCCACCAGCAGCAGCACCAGCGGCATATCGTAGGCGAAGGCCAGCGCCGCCACCGCGCCGCCCAGAAACAGGGAGCCGGTGTCGCCCATGAAGACCTTGGCGGGGTAGTGATTGTACAGCAAAAAGCCGCACAGGCCGCCGGCCATAGCGGCGGCAAACGTACCCAGCTGGGCAAAGCCCGGCCAGATCGCGGCCATGGCCGCGAAGAACACCGCCACCGGCAGCGTCACGCTGGAGCTGAGGCCGTCCAGCCCGTCGGTGATGTTGACAGCGTTGACGGTGCCCACGATGACGAAGGCGGCAAACACCAGATATACCGGCCACGGCAGCACCAGATGGGTGTTCCAGAACGGGATATACAGATTGGGACTGAGCATCCCCTCATACCGCATGAGGCAAAGAAACGCCACGGCTGCCGCCAGCTGCAGCACAAACTTTTGCAGGGCCGTCAGGCCGGTATTCTGGTGGCGCTTCACCTTCTGGAAGTCGTCGAGATAGCCGATGAGGCCGAACACCAGCGCGAACAGATAGACGTACAGGTGGACGAATTCACCGGCCATCATCCTCCGCCAGCCCAACACCACAATGGTCAGGCCGATGCCGATAATGAACATCAGGCCGCCCATGGTGGGGGTGCCCTGCTTGGTCATGTGCCAGGCGGGGCCGATCTCCTTGATGGACTGGCCGGCCTTCAGCCGCACCAGCGCCGGTATCAGCAGCTTGCCGGCGATGGCGGTGATGAGAAAGCTGACCGCAGCCGGCAGCACGAGCTCCATGATTCCCATAATGCTTCGCTCCTTCCCGCCGCGAAAAAACACGGCGGCTCTTTGATCTGTTAATGCTTCAGGTAGTCCGCCACGATGACCCGCTCATCCATGGGATAGTGGACGTGGTTGATCTCCTGATAGTCCTCGTGGCCCTTGCCGGCCAGCACGATAACGTCGCCGGACCGGGCGTGATCCATGGCGTAGTGGATGGCCTCCACCCGATCGGGGATGGCCACATAGGGGGTATCCGTATCCTGCATACCCGCCAGAATATCGTCGATGATCGCCTGCGGGTCCTCGGTGCGGGGATTGTCGCTGGTGACGATAACGAAGTCCGCCAGCCGCGCGGCAATGCCGCCCATGACGGGGCGCTTTGTCTTATCCCGATCGCCGCCGCAGCCGAACAGCACCACGGTGCGGCCTCTGGCAAAGCCGTTTACCGACTCCAGCACGTTCTCCAGTGCGTCGGGCTTGTGGGAGTAGTCGTTGAGAATGGTGTAGTCCTTCCCCGGGGTGGGGATGATCTCCATGCGGCCCTTGACGCCATGGTCATGGGCCAGCGCATCGGCGCACTCGCCCAGCGGGACCCCCAAATTCCAGCAGCAGGCCATCGCGTCCAGCGCGTTGTACACGGTGAACTGGGCGGGGATGTCCACGTGGACGTGGGCCCAGTCGGTGTCGGCCTCGGCGTCGAAATCCACGCTGCCGGCGTGGAGCTGAACGGACTTGGCCTTCAGGTCGGCGTCGCCGCGGATGGCGTAGGAGAACAGGCGGGGGCATTGGGCGTGGGCCAGCAGCCGCTGGCGCCACGGGTCGTCGGCGTTGTACACGCCGATATCGCAGCGATCAAACAGGATGGCCTTGGCGTTGCAGTAGGCCTCCATGGTGCGGTGGAAGTCCAGATGGTCCTGACTGAGATTGGTGAAGACGCCCACGGCGAAGCGCACGCCGTAGACGCGGTCCAGCACCAGCGCGTGGGAGGAGACCTCCATGACCACGTGGGTGCAGCCGGCGTCGGACATCTGGCGGAACAGCCTTTGCAGCTCGAAGGACTCCGGCGTGGTGCGCTCCGTGGGGAGCGCCTGCCGGCCGATCATGTTCTGGATGGTGCCGATGAGGCCTACCTTGGCGCCGGCCTTCTGCTCGAGAATGCTCTTGATGAGGTAGGTGGAGGTGGTCTTGCCGCTGGTGCCGGTAACGCCGATCATGGTCATCTCCCGGGAGGGGTGATCGAACCAGCTGCAGGCGATGACCGCCAGCGCCCGGCGGGAATCCTCCACGATCACGTAGGGAATCTCACATTCCGGTGCACGCTGGCATACAACGCACACGGCCCCCTTGTCCCGGGCCATGGGGATAAATCTGTGACCGTCCGTCTCCGCGCCGGCGATGGCCACGAACAGGCCGCCGGACTGGGTCTGGCGGGAGTCGTAGCTGACGTCGGTGATATCGGCGTCCAGATCGGCGTGGACCTCCAGCAGGGGCAGGTCCTTGAGCACATCGCTGAGCTTCATGGGAATGATCTCCTTTGCTTTCATTTTGCTCTATTATAGCAGGCAGGAAACCCGCAGAAAAGGGGATTCTGTGCGTTCCGCTGCGAAGATCGTGCGTTTTTAGTCGGTAACGGAGGTGTCGCCCAGCTGGACGGTAATGACCGTGCCGGCATCCACCTCTGTGCCCTCCTCAATGGACTGGGACAGGACGCGGATGGAGGTGGACTCGCTGCCGGTGGTGCCGGAGAAGCGGATGAACAGGCCCGCGCCGGTAGCGGCGGTGTTGGCCTCGGCGGGAGTCTTGCCGATGAGATGGGGCACCTTGCATTTGGCAGTGGATTTGTCGGCGCCGGCGTACAGGATGACGGCGGACTTGCCGGGGATGATGGCGCCGCCGGCGGGGGTCTGGTCCGTGACCGTCTCGCCGTCGCCTGTTACCTTGCAGCTGAGGCCGCGCTCGGTCAGCTTGCTCTTGGCCTCCTCCACGGACATCCCGATCACATTGGGCACGGGGGTGTCCATGCCCAGCAGCTCCTCGGCGGAGTAGCTTGGCTCCACACCCAGATAGGGCAGGACCTCGGCCATGATGGAGCTGGCGGTGGGGGCCACCATGTTGCCGCCGGAGACGTAGGTGCCGGTGGTGCGGCTGGGGGTATCCATGGTCAGGAGCATGATGACCTGCGGATCGTCGGCCGGCGCGAAGCACAGGAAGGACACCACCACGTCGCCGGTCTGGCCCTTATCGGCCGTGCCGGTCTTGCCGCCGATGCGGTAGCCGGCCACCTGACCGTTCTTGCCGGTACCGCTGGCCACCACATATTCCAGACACTCCCGCACGGTGGCGGAGGTCTCCTCGCTGATGACCTGACGGATGGGGGTGCTGTCGTGCTGATAGGTGACGGCACCGTTGGAGTCGGTGATGCGCTCCACCAGATAGGGGCTGCGAAGGTAGCCGCCGTTGATGCAGGCGGCCTGGGCCGTAATGAGGGAGATGGGAGTGACGTTGAAGTTCTGGCCGAAGGCGTAGCAGGCCAGATCCAGCTGGGTAAAGCTGGCGGGATCGGCGAAGATGCCGGTGGCCTCGCCGCCCAGATCGATGCCGGTGGAGTCCATGAGGCCGAAGGACTTCATATACTCGTAGAACTTGGTATTGCCCAGCTTCAGACCATAGGAGATGAAGGCGGGGTTGCAGGAGTTCCCCACGGACTGCACCAGCGTCTGGAGGCCGTGGCCGGCCTTGTTGGAGCAGTGGATGGTGTAGCCGGAGATCTTCACGGAGCCCTCGCAGTTGGCGGTGGTATTCATGTCGATGACGCCCTCCTCCAGCGCGGAGGCCAGCGTCAGGATCTTGAAGGTGGAGCCGGGCTCATAGGTGTCGTTCAGCGCCTTGTTGCGCCACTGAAGCAGCTGCATCTCCGCCAGCGTGCTCTCGCCTCGCTCGATGCGCTCCCGCAGGGTCTGGTCCTGCACGGCGGCGAAGTCGTTGAGGTCGTAGTTGGGGTAGGAGGCCATGGCCAGAATGCCGCCGGTCTTCACGTCCATGATGATGCCGGAGGCGCCGTTGGCAGCGGAGAACTTATCCGACATGGATTCCAGACCCTTTTCCAGATAGTACTGGATGGTGGCGTCCAGCGTCAGGGTCAGGTCGCTGCCGTTCTGGGCGGCGAAATACTGCTCGTAGGCGTACATCATGTCGTTGCCTGCATTGTCCTTGGCGGAGACCACAAGGCCGCTCTGGCCCTCCAGCTGGTCCTCGTAGCGGGCCTCCAGCCCGTACAGGCCGGTGTTGTCATCGCCCACGAAGCCGATGACGTGGGACGCCAGGGAGCCGTAGGGGTAATAGCGCTTGGCGTCGGCCACCAGATGGACGCCCACGATCTTGTTCTCCGTGATGTAGGCGCGGACGGCGGAGGCCGTCTCCTCCTCGGCACGGAGCTTGATGACCTCGTACTGGGACTTGGTGTTGTCCATGCGCTTGCGAATGGAGGCGGCGTCGCTGCCTAAAATCTCGGCAAGGCCGGCGGCCAGCGAGTCCTTGGTCCAGGAGACGGGGTTTTCCGTATCGTTCACGGCTCTGTCGATCTCCAGCGGGGAGAGGATGATGGTCTCGGCGCTGGCAGAGATGGCCATGATGTTGCCGCTGCGGTCATAGATGGTGCCGCGGGAGGCGGTGACCACCGTGCGGCGGGTCTGCTGGTTCACCGCCTTGCTTTGCAGCTCCTCGTGGCGGATGATCTGCAGGTCGAACAGCTGGAAGAACAGCAGCACGAACATACCGATGCCCATCATGAGCATCAGCACGAAGGAGCGGGTCTGGATGACCCGATTGGCACGGCGGATATTTTCATCTTTGCGGTTGGGATTTGACACGTTCTCTGCCTCCGGAAGCAAGGGCCGGCTCGGGGCCGCCGATGCCGGTCGAGTGGTTGAATGCCAAGCAAGGAGCAAGAAGTCGCCTTCTTACTCCTTACTGCCTCATGATATGGCCGCTGTCAGCGGAAATATTCCAGCACATAGTCCCAGCCGCGCTCTGCCTTGTCCAGCAGGCCGCCCAGCGCGGCGCTGCGCTCGGCCTTGTAGAGGGTGACGCTGTCGTCACCGGACAGGTCGATGTACTGGATCTGGCCGCTGGAGGGCTTGGACATACCGGCCGCCTCGGCGGCTGCCTTGACGGTGGCCAGATCGAAGGTCTTCTCATACTCGGTCAGCAGCGCCACGTGCTGCTCGTCCACATCCTCGATCTCACGCTTGATGGCGGAGACGCTGCCGGATACATCGGTGAGGGTGACGTAGCCCAGCATCAGGACCACCACCATGGCCAGCAGGACCACGGTGCCGAGGACCACCAGAGGGGAGGGGCGGGCCGCCGTGCGGGTCTGGGGGACGCGGCGGGGAAGAGGCTGCTCCTGCGGGGCGGACGGCTGCTTCTGGGGCAGCTTGCCGGCCTCCTCCAGCTGGCGTTCCCGTACCAGGGCGTCCAGATCGTATGCCAGATTGCCGTAGACGGCGTTCTTTTGATAGGAATTTGCCAAGGGACGGTCACTCCTCTCCGATAGGATCAGCGCGCTGTGTCAGAGCTTTTCCGCCACGCGCAGCTTGGCGCTGCGGGCGCGCGGGTTTTCGGCCAGCTCGGCCTCGCCGGATACGATGGGCTTACGGCTGACCAGCCGCAGCTTCGGCGTCTTGCCGCAGACGCAGACGGGGAAATTGGGGGGGCAGGTGCAGCCGGTGGCCAGCTCCTGCAGGGTCCTTTTGATGATGCGGTCCTCCAGCGAATGGAAGGAGATCACCGCCAACCGGCCGCCTGCGTTCAGGTGGGCCACGGCGGCGTCCAGCATGGGGGGCAGGGCGTCCAGCTCGCCGTTGACGGCGATGCGGATGGCCTGAAAGCTGCGCTTGGCGGGGTGCTGCTTCTCCCGCAGGGCGGCGGGCGGCATGGCGGACTTGATGATATCCACCAGCTGGAGCGTCGTCTCGATAGGGGCCTGCTCCCGCGCCTGCGTGATACGGCGGGCGATGGCGGGGGCGCAGCGCTCCTCGCCGTAGTCGTACAGAATGCGGCGCAGCTCCTCGTAGGACCAGCCGTTTACCACATCGCGGGCCGTGAGAGGCGCGGTGCGGTCCATACGCATATCCAGCGGGGCGTCGTGCATATAGGAGAAGCCCCGCGCCGCGTCGTCCAGCTGGGGGGAGGAGACGCCCAGATCGAAGAGCATCCCGTCCGCGCCGGGGATATGGAGCTCGGCGAGGATGTCGCCGATGCGGTCAAAATTGCTGTGGACCAGCGTGACACGGTCCAGATAGGGGGCCAGACGCTCCCGGGCGGCGTCGATGGCGGTCTGATCCCGGTCGATGCCGATGAGCCGCCCGCCGGCAGTCAGGCGGCGGACGATCTCCAGCGAGTGGCCGGCGCGGCCCAGCGTGCCGTCCACATAGACGCCGTCGGGACGGATGGCCAGCGCGTCCAGACATTCGTGAAGGAGGACCGGCCTGTGGCCGTAGTCCTTTTCCATGGGGGTGCGGTCAGCCATGGCTCACAGCCCCATTTCTGCCATGGCCTGCTCCAGCGCGCCGGAGGAGAAGGCCTCGTTCTCGATGGCGGCCCAGCGCTCGGCGCTCCAGATTTCGGCACGGTCGAAGCTGCCCACCACCACCACCTCGCGGGTCAGGCCCGCGTACTCCCGCAGCTTGGCGGGGATGAGGATACGGCCCTGAGAGTCCGGCTCGCAGTCCGCCGCGTAGGCGAACAGGGCGCGGAGCTTCTTGACCTCGTTGTAGGACAGCTCCTTCAGGCGGGCCATGAAGGCGGCCCAGCTCTCGTCGGAGTAGACGGAAAGGCAGTGATCCTGCCCCACGGTGACGTGGAACGTCTGGCCCAGCTCCTTGCGGAGGGAGGCGGGAATGAACAGGCGGCCCTTGGCGTCGATATTGTGTGCGAACTGACCGGTCATAGGGCCGCCTCCTCTCGTGTAAAAAATCAGGGTGAAGCGGGAAAACCGTGGGATGATTCCCCACAAATGGGGGCACTACCCCCACAATTCACCACTCACGAGGCTAGTATACATAATCCTTTATGGAAATGCAAGAAGAAGTTTCCCCCGAAAGAGGCCGCAAAAGCGGTAATTTTTCCCAGAAAACAGAGGAAAACACGATGTTCTTAAAACGAATGTTCGATGGCGCAGGGTACAAAAAACCGGCAGACACAATATTTTGTGTCTGCCGGTTTTTTGTACCACAAGATGTTATTTGCTTGTGTAAAGTGTAGAAATGCAAGTGAAAAATTTATCGATTTTGAACAAATGCAGCAGAGGCGCCGCAGGGCGGCGTTCCATCGCGCCGGAACGGCTGTTTCCGGCGCAGGGGCTGGAGTGGGGACGGCGCGGAAACGCGGCGGCAGGGACGCTGCCGGCGCAGTGCGGGGAAGGGGGCAACGGCGCGGCTGCTTGGGGGGATAACGCAGGGGGAGGCGGTCCGGCGCGGCGGATACTACTGGGCGTCGGCGCTGCTGCCGCCGGCGGACGGGGCAGGCTCGGCGGCGCTGCGGTTCAGTTCGGCGCGCTGGGCCTGCATCTGCTCCTGACTGGCGGCGCGGAAGCGGACGCGGGACTCCTGCACCTCGGTGAGGGCCATCTGGATGGCCTCCTCCGTGCGGCGCAGGGCGTCCTCGGTGTAGGTGTTGGCCACATGGTACAGCTCGCGGGTGCGCTCCTCGGCGCGGCGAACGATCTCACTGCTCTTCTGACGGGCCAGCTGGATGGTCTCGCTCTCAGAGACGATGACCTTGGCGTCCAGCTCCGCCTGACGGAGCATTTTTTCTACTTCCTTCTTGGCGCCGGCCACATACTCGCTGCGGGCGGCGATGAGCTCCCGCGCCTTTTTCAGCTCCAGCGGGAGCTTGGCGCGGATCTCGTCCAGCAGGTCCAACGCCTCATCGCGGTTGATGATGCATTTGTCGGAGCTGAAGGCGGCGCTCTTGGCCTCGTCGATCATGCCGTAGAGCATATCCAGCAGTCGCTGCACATCCTTTTCTTCCATATCCCTGATTCCTTTCTTAGTTTCTGGCAGGACATCAGCCCCGCATGGTTTCCAATTCCTCGGCGACCGGCGCCGGTACATATTTTTCCAGGGGCTGCCCGTAGCGGATCATTTCACGGGCCATGGTGGAGCTGAAATGCTCATATTCGGCGCTGGCAGGCAGCAGCAGCGTCTCCAGCTCCGGCAGGATGCCCTGATTGATGCGGGCCATCTGCCGCTCCAGCTCCCAGTCGGTGGCGTTCCGCACGCCCTTGAGCAGGATATGGGCGCCCTTTTCCCGGGCATAATCGGCCAGCAGGCCGTTCCAGCTTTCTACCTCCACATGGGGGATGTGGGCCACGCTGCGGCGGATCAGCTCCAGACGGCGCTCCGGCGTGAACATGGGCTGCTTTTTCTCACAGTTGACCATGACGCAGACATACAGCCTGTCGAAGCAGGCCGCGCCGCGGCGGATGATGTCCAGATGGCCCAGGGTGATGGGATCGAAGCTGCCGGGGTAGATGGCAATTTTCATTGTGCGTCCTCGTTTCCGCCGCGATGGAACACCGTCAGCTTGATCTTACCGTACCGGTATTCCCGATACAGCCGATAGGGGGCCGGAAGTGCGGGCAGCACCGTATCCGCAGCGCTCTCCGCCACAATTATACCATGCTGTCGGCAAATGTCAAACGCTGCGATATCCGTCAGCGCCTGAGAAAGCAGGCCGGAGGCGTAGGGCGGGTCCAGAAGGATGAGATCGAAGGTTTCGCCGCTGCGGAGATAGGGCAGGGCATCGCCCTGACGGACACGGGCGCGATCCGCCAGCTTACACAGGGCCAGATTCTCCTGAATGAGCTTGACGGCGTCGCTGCGGCGGTCGATAAACACGCACTCCGCCGCGCCGCGGCTCAGGGCCTCGATGCCCAGCTGGCCGGTGCCGGCGAAGAGGTCCAGCACGCGGCGGCCCTCAATGTCGAACTGGATGATGGAGAACAGGCTCTCCTTCACCTTGCCTGTGGTGGGGCGGGTCTCCAGACCCGGCAGCTCCTTCAGTACTCTGCCGCGGGCAGAGCCGGTGATGACTCTCATAAACGGTTACCCCCTTGGGTCGAAGCATTCAAAGATGACCAGCGCGCCGTCCTGCTCAGCGGCGGCCATGTCCGCCTTGGAGCGGATGGTCCAGCTGAACTCCTGCGCCCCGTACAGGCCGCGGCACAGGCGGAGGGACAGACTCTTGCGGTCCTCGAAGCGGTAGGCGATGAAGTCGGGGCGGGTGCGGGCGTTGAGCAGCAGGTTGCTGAGGACCCAGCGCACCACGCCGGGGAGGTCCTGCGCGTCGCCGTGGCGCCGGAAATTCTCGGACAGCTGGCCCCGCACCACATCGGGGCGGTTGGCCCACAGCCACATGAGGCAGCGGGGGTCGAAGGACTCGATGCAGTAGGTGACACGGTACTTGTCCAGCAGCTTGCAGGCCGCGGCGGTCAGCGCGTCGGCGTTGCCACGCTCGGCCTTCAGCTCTACGATCAGGGGCGCCTTGCCCGCGAAGATGGGCAGCACCTCCTCCAGCAGGGGGATATGGTGCTCCGTGCCCTCCAGCGTGTACTGCTTCAGGTCCTCCGCCGTCAGGTCCTCCACCTGCACGTCCGCGCCGGCGGTACGCAGCAGGGAGGCGTCGTGGATCACGGCCAGATGGCCGTCCTTCATCAGGTGGACATCCAGCTCCGCACCGAAGCCGCATTGGACGGCGCGGCGGAAGGCGGGGATGGAGTTTTCAGGGATGCGGGGCTTATCGTGGAAGCCGCGATGGGCGAAGCGCCACCGGCGGAAGCGGTCCCAGTCCCTGCGGCGGCGGCAGCGCAGGCACAGCACATACAGCAGGCACAGCAGGACCAGAAGGCCCAGCAGAATATATACAGCTATCATATCAATCCGCCTCCAGATCCTCCAGCACTTCAATGCCGGTTTTTGCTTCAGGTTTGCTGTCGCCATGCTTCACCATGAGCATGGTGACAAAGGCCAGCGCCGTGAACACGGCGGCGTAGGGGAACAGGACGTGCATCCCGAACTGGTCCATCAGCAGGCCGGACACCATGGGGGTGGCCACCTGCGCCGCCATGGAGGCGGTGTAGTAGAAGCCGGTGTATTTGCCCACGTCGCCGCCGGAGGCCAGCTCCACCACCATGGGGAAGGAGTTGACGTTGATGGTGGCCCAGCCGATGCCGGCCAGCGCGAACATGGCGTTCATCAGCATGGTGGGGCTGTCGGCGTTGAGGAAGGCAGCCACGGTGAAGGAGGTGGTGAGCATCACCACGCCCGCCAGAATGGTCTTCTTGCGGCCCACCTTGCTGGCGATAAAGCCCACGGGCAGATAGGCCACGATGGCGGCGGCCTGCGCGATGATGAGGGTCAGGTTGTAGTCCTTGTGCAGGATATTGCTGGCATAGACGGAGTATTTGCTGGTGACGGCGTTGTAGCCGAAGAACCACAGCACAATGCTGAGCAGGATGAAGATGAGGCTCCTGACCTCATCGGCGGACAGCTTGCGGCTGGCGGTGGGGTCGTCGGCCTCGGACTGCTCCTCCAGTCCGGCGGACACGGCCTCACGCTGCATCTCCGCAGCCCACTCCGTCTCCCGCACGGTGAGCAGGAAGATCACCAGCGCCGCCAGCATCAGCGCGGCGATGACGCCGAAATAGCCGGTGTAGCTCATGAGGCTGTTGCGGATGGAGGAGGTGGCGAACACCATGCCCAGCGCCAGCACCAGAATACCGCCGGCGGAGCCCATGAGGTTGATGACGGCGTTGGCCTTGGAGCGCAGAGGCTTCAGCGTCACGTCAGGCATCAGGGCCACGGCGGGGGAGCGGAACGTGGCCATGGACACGAGGATGATGAGCAGCAGCACCACGAAGAAGATCAGCGTGGAGGGATGCTCCGCCGTCATCTGCCAGGCGCAGGCCTGACGGGCGGGCACCACATAGTTGGTGTAATCGGGGTTGGTGACGGCAGTCTCCCCCTCGGTGAGCTGGCTGCGGATGGCGGTGAACTCCGACTCGGTGAATTTCTGGCCCAAAATGAACTTCTCGCCGGCGGGGGTCAGCAGCGTGGCGTCCTTCTCCTCCCGATAGATGACGGTGAGGGCGGCGGGGTCGTCGATGGCGGACACATCCCGCAGGTTCTTCAGCTGGGCGTTGTCCACGAAGGACAGGCATACCAGCGCCACGGCGGCAACGAGGGTGCCGATGACGATGAAGGGCGTGCGGCGGCCGTGACGGCTGGTGCATTTGTCGGAGATGTGGCCGAACAGGGGCAGCAGAACCAGCGCCAGCACGTTGTCCAGCGCCATGATGACGCCGGACCAGGTCTGGCTCATGCCGAACTTGTTGGTCAGGATCAGGGGAATGGTGTTGTCATAGGCCTGCCAGAAGGCGCAGATGAGAAAGAAGGCAAAGCCGACCATGACCGTGCGTTTGTAGTTCAGTTTCATAGCGTTTCCTCCAGTTGGCGGTATAGTGCCGCAATATCAGAAAAGATCCAGGTGGGGCGGATGCCGTATCGGGCGATGTCGGCCTCCGTGCTCTCACCGGACAGAACGAGGATGCTGTCGATGCCGGCGTTGACGCCGCAGGCTACGTCGGTGTAGAGCCGGTCACCGATGATGACGGCCTGCTCCGGCGCAAAGCCGGTGCGCCGCAGGGCCAGCTCCGCCATGGCGGGCTGCGGCTTCCCCAGAAACAGCGGCTCCCGGCCGGTGGCGGCGGTCAGCATCCGGCAGACGCTGCCGCAGTCGGGGACGGAGCCGTACCACGTGGGGCAGACCCAGTCGGGATTGGTGGCCAGCCATGTGACGCCGCGGTTCAGCAGAATGCAGGCGTCCTCCAGCTTCCGGAACGTCAGCTCCCGATCAAAGCCGCACAGCAGAATGTCGATATCGTCCTCCAGCCGGTCGGTGACGGGGATGCCGGCATCCGCCAGCTGGCCGTAGAACGAGCGGGTGCCGAAGACGTAGCACTTCTCGCCGGTGTGACAGCGGCGAAGATGGTCAATGGCCGCGTCCACAGAGGTCAGATAGTCCGTGGGGACGGAGGAAATGCCCATGCCGGAGAGCTTTTCGAGATAGCCCTCCACACCGCGGGAGGAGTTGTTGGTCAGGAACAGATACCGGCCGCCGATGCGGCGGATATAGGACAGGAACTCCGGCACCTTCTCGAAAAGCCGGTCGTCCAGATAGAGCGTGCCGTCCATGTCCAGCAGGAACAGCCGCTTGTCCGTCAGCGGCACAGTGCAGCGCCTCCCTCCGTTTGACGATACTTGCATAACTTACAGAATACCACAAAGACCGGAGGCTGACAAGCGCGGACGCGAAAAGAAGTGAAATTTTTCACGGAACGGCGGGCGAGACGGGAGGAGAAATGGTCCATGACGTTAATGCTGTATAAATTTTACAATTTTGTCGGAAAAAGTCACGTAAAATATAGAAAATATCGACAGAAAACCCTTGCATACGATGTCTCATTGTGCTAATTTTGATAACGGGCCACCGAGAATTGTTGGATTACCGTGAACCGGTGGTCCAAAAGCGACTCGAAAAAAAGGACGGGAGAAGGAAATGGATACCAAAACAAGCGTGCTGCTCGCGGATGCGAGCGGGGACTTCCGGCTATTGCTGCGGGAAGCTCTGGAGGGAACAGGAGAATTTCAGGTCGTTGGCGAAACAGGAGACGGCGGACAGGTGGCGGCGCTGGTGGAGCAGACCCATCCGCAGGTGCTGCTGCTGGACACGATGCTGCCGGTGCTGGACGGTATGGGGGTGCTGCGGCAGCTCCGTCAGAGGGAGGAGCCGCCCCGCACCATCGTGCTGTCGGCGTTCTACAACGACCGCATGGTGGCGGAGGCCGTGCATCTGGGGGCGTATCTCTTTCTGCCCAAGCCGGTGAACGAATCCTCCCTGATGGAGCACATCCGGCGGGCGGTGTCGCCGCCGCAGGAGCGGGAGCCGGCGCCCCAGCTGGAGGGCATGGTGACCGCCATCATCCATGAGATCGGCGTGCCGGCCCACATCAAGGGCTATCAGTACCTGCGGGAGGCCATTATCATCACGGTGGGCGATATGGAGGTCATCAACGCCGTGACGAAGGTGCTGTATCCCGAGGTAGCCAAGCGCTTCAGCACCACGCCCAGCCGGGTGGAGAGGGCCATCCGGCACGCCATCGAGGTGGCGTGGGACCGCGGGGATCTGGAGACCTTGCAGAAATACTTCGGGTACACGGTGAACTCTGCCAAGGGAAAGCCCACCAACAGCGAGTTCATCGCCATGATCGCCGACCGGCTCCAGCTGAAGCTGAAGAAGCGGCAGGCGTAGAGGGGAAAAGGGAGGACGTACCGGCGGTACGTCCTCCCTTTTTTCATGATGCGGCAGGTCAGCGGATGTCCGTGACCTGATAGCCTGCGTCGGCCACAGCCTTTTTCAGAGCCTCGTCGCTGACGTCGCCGGTGACGACGGCGGTCTTGCCGGCAAGGTCTACGGTGACGCTGCCCACGCCGTCCAGCGCGTTCAGGGCCTTTTCCACATGGGCCGCGCAGTGGGCGCACATCATGCCCTCGATGGTCAGAGTCTTTTTCATGGCGGTTTCCTCCTGCTGCGCCGCGGGAGCGGCGGTAGTTACGCGTCTATTGTCCGTCATGGCGGCGGAATTGTCAAGAGCGGCGGCCTTCACGGGGCGGCTGCCCTTCCAGCCCCGCAGACGCAGGGCGTTGGACACCACGCACACGGAGCTGAGGCTCATGGCGGCGGCGGCCAGCATGGGGTTCAGGGTGATCTGGAAGGCGGGGTACAGCGCGCCGGCGGCGATGGGGATGCCCACGGAGTTGTAGAAGAACGCCCAGAACAGGTTCTGACGGATGTTGCGGAGGGTGGCACGGGACAGGGCCGCCGCGTCCACGATATCCATGAGGCTGCTGTGCATGAGCACCACGTCCGCTGACTCAATGGCCACATCTGTGCCGGCGCCGATGGCAAGGCCCACATCGGCGGTGACCAGCGCGGGGGCGTCGTTGACGCCGTCGCCCACCATGGCCACCAGCCTGCCCTCCTTTTGCAGCTCCGCCACGCAGCGGGCCTTGTCCTGAGGCAGAACCTGGGCGATGACGCGATCCACGCCGACCTGACGGGCGATGGCCTCGGCGGTGCGGCGGTTGTCGCCGGTGAGCAGCACCACCTCGCAGCCGCTGCGGCGCAGGGCTGCGATGGCGGCGGCGCTGTCGGGCTTGACCACGTCGGCCACGGCGACGACGCCCAGCAGGCGGCGGTCCTCGGCGAAATAGAGGGCGGTCTTACCGGCGGCGGAGAGCGCCGCCGCCGCATCGCTCAGCGCGGAGACGTCCACGCCGGCGTCCGCCATGTAGCGGTCGTTGCCGGCGTACAGGGTCTTGCCGTCCAGCACGGCCTGCACGCCGCCGCCGGCCACGGTGGTGAAATCGGACACGGCGCACAGGGGGATATGACGGCGCTCCGCCTCCCGCACTACGGCGTCGGCCAGCGGGTGGCCGGAGGGCTTTTCCAGCGAGGCGGCGGCGCACAGCAGCTCCTCCTCGGTGATGTCCGGCATACCCAGCACATCGGTGACCTGAGGTTTGCCCTCGGTGACGGTGCCGGTCTTGTCCAGCACCACGGTATTCACGCGGCCCAGCAGCTCAAGGCTGGCGGCGGATTTGATGAGGATGCCCTGCTCGGCGGCCTTGCCGGTGGCCACGGTGATGGCCACGGGGGTGGCCAGACCCAGCGCACAGGGGCAGGAGATCACCAGCACGGCAATGCCGATGGACAGGCAGAAGCGGACGCCCATGCCGCCCGCAACGGCCCACAGCGCGGCGGCCAGCAGGGCGATGGAGATCACCACCGGCACGAACACGGCGCTGATCTTGTCGGCCAGACGGCTGATGGGGGCCTTGGTGGAGGCGGCCTGCTCCATGAGCTGAATGATCTGGGAGAGGGTGGTATCCGCGCCCACGCGCTCCGCCGTCAGCTCCAGATAGCCGCTGGTGAGGACGGTGGCGGACACGGCGCGGCTGCCGGCGGTCTTCTCCACAGGCATACTCTCACCGGTGAGGGCAGACTCGTCCACGGAGCCGCTGCCCTTTGCCACCACGCCGTCCACGGGGATGCGGCCGCCCTGCCGGACGATCACCGTCTCGCCGGCCTTGATCTGGTCGGTGGCGACGGTGACCTCCGTGCCGTTGCGGCGGACCACCGCCACGTCCGGCGCCAGCGCCAGCAGCGCCGTGATGGCGCCGGTGGTCTTGCCCTTGGAGCGCTCCTCCAGATATTTGCCCACGGTGACAAGGGCCAGGATCATGCCGGCGGATTCAAAGTACAGATCCGGCATTCCGGCCAGCTGTCCGGCGGCCAGCAGGCCCATTTCGATGAGGCTGTACACAAGGCCCGCCGCGGCGCCCAGCGCCACCAGCGAGTCCATGTTGGGGCTGCCCTGAAGCAGGCGGGAGAAGCCCACGGTGAAGTAGCTGCGGTTCAGGATGAGAATGGGCAGGCACAGCGCCAGCTGTACCAGCGCCGCCAGCAGCGGCTGATGGTGCAGGACGGACGGCACCGGCAGGCCCATCATGTGGCCCATGCTCAGGCAGAACAGGGGCACAAGGCACACCACGGACCACAGCAGGCGGCGGCCCATGGCGCGGGCGGCGGTCTCCTGCTCCCGGCGGAGGTCGCGCTTGGCGTCGTCCGCCGGCGCGGCCCCGTAGCCCGCCGCCTCCACGGCGGTGATGATGGCCTGGGGCGAGACCTTATCGCCGTCGTAGGTGCAGACCAGCGTGCCCAGCATCAGGTTGACGGCGGCGCTGTCTACGCCGTCCAGCGAGGACGCCGCCTTTTCCACATGGGCGGCGCAGGCGGCGCAGGTCATGCCCGTCACCACAAATTTTTCGGTCATGACAAGATCCCTCCTTACTTCATCATCTTTTGCAGCGTGGTCACCAGCTCGTCGATGACCTCATCGTCGCCCCGCCGGATGCCATCGGCCACACAGGTGCGGATGTGGGTGGCCAGCAGCTCCTTACTGAAGCTGTTGAGCGCGGCGCTGACGGCGGATACCTGAATCAGAATGTCGGGGCAGTAGGCATCGGACTGGAGCATATCACGCAGTCCCCGAACCTGCCCTTCAATGCGGCTGAGCCGGTTGGCCAGCTGCTTCTGCTCCTGGGGGGAACGGTGTTTCGTTTTATGGCAGCAGCAATCCATGATGGATACCTCCTGGGGGTATTTTTGATGAGGACATCATATACCCCTTGGGGGTATTTGTCAACGTTTTTCTTTGGGCCGGAACAGGACGGCCATCAGGAGGCCGAACACCACAGCGGCGGCGATGCCGCCGGCGGTGGCGGTGAGCCCGCCGGTGACGACGCCCAGCAGGCCCTTTTCCGCCACGGCCCTGGCCACGCCCTTTGCCAGCGCGCAGCCGAAGCCGGTGAGAGGGACGGTGGCCCCCGCGCCGCCCCAGTCCACCACGTACTGGTACACGCCCGCGGCCTGCAGCACCACGCCGCAGACCACATAGCCCGTCAGGATGCGGGCGGGGGTGAGGGTCGTGCGGTCCAGAATGATCTGGCCCACGGCGCACAGCAGTCCGCCGCAGAGAAATGCGTTGAGGTATTCCATTTATCCAAGCGCCTCCTTCGTGCGGGAAAGTACCACCGCGTGGCAGATGCCGGGCACGCTCTCGCCTTGAAAGGAGCTGGTGGGGCTGAGCAGCGCGCCGGTGGGGGCAAAGACCATGCGCTGCCATTTGCCGGCGCGCAGGCCGTGGAGCAGGTAGCCGTTGAGCACGGCGGCGGAGCAGCCGCAGCCGGAGCCGCCGGCGTGCATATCCTGCCGGAGCCGGTCATACAGCAGGATGCCGCAGTCGGTGCAGTTTTCGCCCAGCGTCACGCCATCGCGGCGGAACAGCTCTACCAGAAGCCGGTGACCCAGCTCGCCCAGATCGCCGGTGACGATGAGGTCGTAGTCCTCCGGTGAGGTGGCGGTATCACGGAACAGGGCGGAGAGGGTGTCGTGGGCGGCGGGAGCCATGGCGGCCCCCATGTTGGCCGCGTCCGTCACGCCGAGGTCCACGATGCGGCCCCGGGTGGCGTGGGTGAGATAGGGGCCGTCGGACTGGGCGGCCAGCACGCAGCAGCCGGCGGCAGTGGCCGTCCACTGGGCGGTGGGGGCGCGCTGACTGCCGTAGGGCACGGGGGCGCGGTACTGGCGTTCGGCGGTGCAGAAATGGGAGGAGGTCTGGGCCGCGGCAATGCGGGCGGCGCCGGAGGCCACGGCCATGGCCGCCAGCGACAGGCTCTCGCCCATGGTGGAGCAGGCGCCGTATACCCCGTAGAACGGGATGGCAAAGTCCCGCAGGGAGAAGGTGGCGCCGATGTTTTGGTTCAGCAGGTCGCCGGCAAAGACGCAGTCCACGTCCTCCGGCGTCAGGCCGCCCTTTTCCAGAGCGCGGCGCAGGGCGATGGCCTGCATCTCCGCCTCCCCCTGCTCCCATGTTTTTTTGCCGAAGAACGAGTCGTCGTCCGTCACGTCGAAAAAGGCGCCCAGCGGGCCCTGACGCTCCAGCCGTCCGCCGACGTTGGCCCAGCTCACCGCGCCGGGTGGGTGGGGGAATTGGCAGGTCTGGCGGCTCAGGCGTTTGATGTCCATAGTGATCCTCCTCGCATTTGCGCCGCATCAAGGGCCGGCGCGGTCTTGCCGTTAGTTTGCGCGGGCGGCGGAAAAATATGAAAAAAGCGCCTCTGACCGCTCCCAAGGAGCCGTCAGAGGCGCTTTTGCGACAGGGGGATCAGACGAAGACCAGCTGGACCAGCAGCATATACGCAGCGGTGCCGGCCAGAATGGACAGCAGCGTGCTGCGCTTCCACAGGTGGAGTCCTGCGGTGATGGCTACGGCGATGGCCTCCGGCAGACCGTGACTGCCGGAGAGCAGATCGGTGTTCCGCAGGCTGTATACCACCAGCAGCCCCATCATGGCGGGGGGCAGCAGGCGGCCCAGATCCTCCACGACCTTGGGGAGCTTCCGGCTGCCGGAGAAGATCAGAAACGGTGTCCAGCGGGTGATCTGGGTGGCGAGAGCCACCATGGTGACGATGAGAAGGGACTGGATGAAATTCAGGCGCATAGCTTTTTCCTCCCCAGCAGAAGTGCGGCCAGCGTCAGGACCATGGCGGGGATCACCATATTCTCCGCGCCGAAGACCGCCAGACCTGCCACGGAGCAGGCCAGACCCAGAAAGCCGGCGGGGCGGTTCTCCCGCTGGACGACCTGCTCGATAAACAGCACCACGAACAGGGCGGTGAGGGCAAAGTCGATGCCGGTGATGTCAAAGGTGATGAGGCCGCCGATGAGGCCGCCCAGCATGGAGAACACCACCCAGTACAGCCACGTCAGAAGGCTCATGGCGAAGTAGAACAGGGTGGGGTCCACATCCTCCGGCGGCTCCACGGTGGAGGAAAGGGAGAAATTCTCGTCGCTGAGGGTGTAGATGAGGAAGTACCGGAGCCTGCCCAGCTGCCGGTACTTGGGCAGCAGCGCCAGCGAGAAGAACAGGTGGCGGGCGTTGACCATCAGGCTCAGGAAAAAGGCGCTGAAGGGGTCGAAGGCCGTGGTCAGCAGGGTGATGGCCACATACTGCATACTGCCGCAGAAGGCGAAGGCGCTGACGAAGC
>CAKTOK010000002.1 GCA_934589835.1 uncultured Oscillospiraceae bacterium
GACATGTATTCGGGGATCTCCGTCTGCGGAGTGATGGGGTAACCGAAGAAATAGCGTGCGCCGGCACGAATGGCGGCCTCCGCGATAGCTTCGCTACCCTTCATAAGAGTCAAAGCCATGTTTTTTCCTCCTTAGTCTTTTTCGATCCGGATTACCACATCGGGGCAGGTACGGGCACAGGAAGTACAGCCGATGCAGGCTTCCATGTTAATGACCTCCGCGGGATGATAGCCCTTCGCATTGATGCGCGTTTTGGACAGCTCAATGATGTGCTTGGGACACGCTCTTGCACACAGGCCGCAGCCTTTGCACAGGTTTTCGTTGATGGTAACTCTTACCACTCTCTACACCTCTTTTCCTCATTTTCCTCTTGCTGATTGTATCTACTACCCCCGAAAAGGGGAGGTATGCGGAATTAGTACATATCCTTGTGCGGGTTCTTGGTGTTCAGTCCGTACTCGATGTAGGAATCCCAGTCACGGTGCATATACACATCGATGGCCACGGGCGTTCCCACATACTTGGGGTCCGGATTGCGGGCAAGGAAGGCGTCCAGAAACTCCTTTTTGCCGGTGGTATAGGAAACGGGAATACCCGTCAGGTCTACGACCTGACGGAGTACCTCGTAACCGTCCCACAGATCCTGCGCGCTGGTCATGGTGGACAGATTGGTGTTGTTGATCATACCGGTGATCTGCAGACGTGCATGGGCCTGCATCCCCTCCTGCAGCAGGTGGATCTTCTCCACCGTGCTGGCCAGAGGCCGCCGGATATTCACAACGTTCAGCACCTCCAGAGACCCGGGCTCCAGCGCCATAAAATCCTGATGATAGCGGCCCAGCGCCGTGGCGCCCACATCATCGCCGCCCACATCGAAAATGACCGTATCCCAATCCAGTACAAAGGCGGATGACACCTCGGCGGGGAGGGAGAGCGTTTCGATACCGGAGCAGGCAAAGTTGGGAGAGACGAGACGGATCTCCTTCTGCTCCACCATTTTGCCCCGCTCAGTCAGCCGGAAGTAGGTGTTCACCATATCCAGATCCAGCAGCTCCGTCCTGTCGCCGCGGGCGGCTGCCTGCATGGCGAAGTTCAGAGCAAGCTCGCTCTTTCCGCTGCCGTAGTTGCCGATGAGCACTTTGACGTCTTTCATGGATGCTGTGTCTCCTTCGCTTACCTCAGGTTCTCCCGAATGGTCTGGCACAGGGCGGTAATGCCCTGAACGATCTTCTCCTCGGGCATGCAGGAGTAGTTCAGACGCAGGGTGTTGTTATGACCGCCGTTGGGGAAGAAGGAGCCGCCGGGCACAAAGGCCACCTTCTTCTCCAGACATTTCATCTGCAGGTCCTTGGCGTCCATATACTCAGGCAGTACGACCCACGCGAACAGACCGCCCTCGGGACGGGTGAACGTGCAGGGCTCGGGCAGCTCCTTGGCCAGCGTCTCCAGCATCACGGCGCGGCGTTTTTTGTAGCACTCGCGGATGGTGTTGACATGGGCATCCAGATCAAACATATCGATCCACTTGGAGGTTTCCATCTGACCGATGGTGGAAGCCTGCAGGGAGGCCGCCTGCTCCATGAAGTTGTACTTGGCCAGAATGGCATCGTCGGCGCAGACCCAGCCCAGACGATAGCCGGGAGCCAGGATCTTGGAGAAGGTGCCCAGATAGATGACCAGACCCTTGGTATCGAGACTCTTCAGAGCGGGCATATACTCACCCTCAAAGCGCAGCTCGCCATAGGGGTTATCCTCGACCACGGGGATCTCGTACTTATTGACGATGTCCATGAACTGATGACGGCGCTCCAGATCCCAGGTACGGCCGGTGGGGTTCTGGAAATCGGGGATGACGTAGATCATCTTGACGCGCTCGGTGGTGGCAAGGATCTTCTCCAGCTCAGACATGATCATGCCGCCGTCATCGGTGGGAACCTCGATGAATTTAGGCTCGCAGGCCTTGAAGGCATTGACGGCACCCAGATAGGAGGGGCTCTCCAGCAGCACCACATCGCCGGGATTGAGGAACACGCGGGCGGAGAAATCCAGACCCTGCTGAGAACCGGAGGTCACCAGAATGTGGTCCTTATCGGTGTGGATGTTGTTCTTTGCCAGCATACGCTCGGCGATCTGCTCCCGCAGGCGGGGGAAGCCCTCGGTGGAAGAATACTGCAGGGCGACGCGGCCATTCTCCTTCAGAACGGCCACAGAGGCCTCCATCATCTGCTCCACGGGGAACAGCTCAGGAGCGGGCATACCGCCGGCAAAGGAGATGATGTCAGGCTGCGCGGTGAGCTTCAGCAGCTCACGGATTTCAGAGCCCTTCAGCAGATCCATTCTGCTTGCAAATTGTACCATGAATGTTTTCCTCCTCAAATTTTGTAGATTCTGAAATTCACATTTCACTCCACTTTTGTACCCACTTGATTAAAGCACAAATCGGGCGCAAAGTAAATAAAGCGGGGCGGAGAAAAAGCAGGCGAATTCATTTTTGGCATTCCAGACAAAAAACAACCTGTCCCTCTCGTCAAATCCACAACGACATTCACCGAACGAATCAACGAAACACAAAAAACAGCCGCAGCAGCGGAAAATAGAAGGGTTTATGCACCGGCGGCAGGATTGCCTTTTGCGGGATACTGTGTTATACTAAAAAAGAAAAGCGGGATACCGTGTTATACTGAAAAAGAAAATCGGAACGCGGCAGCGTTCGAAGCGGGACGAAACCGGCAGCCAAATGGGGAAGGAGGCCCTTCATCATGAAGAAGAAGCAAATCGCGGTGGCACTGGCCATTCTGAGCGCCAGCTCGGCACTGTGCCTGCGTATCATGAAAAAGGTGGACGAGAAGCTGCGGCGGGAGCAGGAGAAGCGCCGCCGGCCGTGACATCGCCGCCGCAGAGCAGCACACAAAGCACCCCTCCGGCATAGTCGGAGGGGTGCTTTTGTCGGTTATATCTCGCTGTACCGCGCCAGAAACTGGCGGGTCCGCTCCTGCCGGGGATGATCGATGACCTCCTTGGCGGGGCCCTGCTCCACGATGACGCCGCCGTCCATGAAGATCACCTGATCGGCCACGTCCCGGGCAAAGGACATCTCGTGGGTAACGATAACCATGGTGGTGTGCTGCTCGGCAAGGCCGCGGATAACGCGGAGCACCTCGCCGGTCAGCTCGGGATCCAGCGCGCTGGTGGGCTCGTCGAAGCACAGAATGTCCGGCTTCATCGCCAACGCGCGGGCGATGGCCACACGCTGCTGCTGCCCGCCGGACAGCTGGTGGGGATAGTTGTCCATCCGCTGCCCCAGACCGATGTCCTCCAGCAGACGCCGCCCCTCGGCCATGATGGCATCATGACTCTCGCCGGTCTTCTCCGACCGTGCCATCAGCTCCCGGGCCAGCGTCACGTTTTGCAGCGCCGTATACTGGGGGAACAGATTGAAGCTCTGGAACACCAGACCGAAATGCAGCCGCTTTTTCCGGATATCGCTTTCGGAGCGGGAGCTGTGGTCCGCTGCGTCAAACAGCGTTTCGCCGCGGACGGAGATCACGCCCTTGTCCGGCGTCTCCAGAAAGTTCAGGCACCGCAGCAGCGTGGTCTTGCCGCTGCCGGAGGAGCCGATAATGCTCAGGGCCTGCCCCTCCTCCAGAGAGAAGCTGATGTCCGCCAGTACGGGAGTGTCGCCGAAGTGCTTTTCGATGTGCTGTACGTCCAAAATCGCCATGTGCGGCACCTCCTTAGCGGAAATAGCTGAGCTTGCGCTCAATGTAGTTGAACAGCAGGGTCAGGATCCCCACAAAGGTCAGATAGAACACGGCGGTGTAGAACAGGGGCCAGATGATACCGGCGGACTTCATGTAGGCCTCGCCTGCCTTGATCAGCTCTGTCACGGCGATGATGCGGGCCAGAGACGTGTCCTTCACCAGCGTGATGATCTCGTTGGACATGGGAGGCACGATGCGCTTGACCATCTGAAGCAGTGTGACGCGGAAGAAGATCTGGCGCTTGGTCATGCCCAGTACCTGCCCGGCCTCGCTCTGGCCGATGGGGACGCTCTCAATGCCGCCCTTGTAGATCACGGCGAAGTAGCAGGCGTAGTTGATGACAAAGGCCACCACGCAGGCCGCCATGCGGCCGTCGGCGAACAGGCCCCAGATGTTGTTGTCGAACCACTTGCCCGGGCCGTAGAAGATGATGATGAGCTGAAGCATCAGCGGCGTGCCGCGGATGATCCAGACGATCACATTGAACAGCCAGCTCACCGGACGGCACCGGCTACGCAGCGCGAAGGCGATGAGAAGCCCCAACGGCAGGGAAAACAGCAGCGTCAGGAAAAACAGCTTCAGCAGCTGACCCATGCCGCTCAGCAGGGAGAGGGTAACAGTCCAAAACATGAAAAAACTCCTTTGTGATCACTTACGCAGGGGCCTTGTAAGCCGCCCAAAGGCAGAGGACGCGTGACGCCCTCTGCCGTGGGAGACGATCATAGCATACTTTACGTCCGCAGGCAACTCATTTGGTGATGACCACCTGTGCGTTCTCGCAATAGGCGTTGGTGCACTCCATAGCGGCCTGTACGCCGTCGGTGAGGGTCATGCCGTTCCAGACCACATCGATGTTCTTGCTGTCCAGCTCGTTGACCTTCATATCCCAGTCGATGACCACGAACTCGATCTCCACGCCCAGCTTCTCGGCCACCAGCTTGGCCATGTCGGCGTCAAAGCCGATCCACTCGCCGTTGCTGTCCTTGTAGTCCATGGGAGCGAACTCGGTGATGCCGACCACCAGCTTGCCCTTGCCCTGGATGTACTGCACATCGCTGTCGGACTCGGAAGCGGTGTACTCACTGGCCTCCTGTGCCAGCAGGGACTCCTGCACGCCGTAGGTCTTGGCCAGCTCGGTCATGGTGCCGTCGGCATAGGCCGCAGCCATGACGCTGTTGATGTAGGAGGCCAGATCGCTGCCCTTGCGGCAGCCCACGCCGTACAGCTCGGAGTTCAGCTTCTGGTCCGTGACCTTCAGGTCGGGGTAGCTGGTGCCCTCGCCCACCATGGCGCCTGCCATCAGCAGGTCGATGATGGCGGCGTCGGACGTGCCGGAGGAGACCTCCATCAGGGCGTCGGCCTGAGAGCCCACAGCCACGGTCTTGAATCCGTTGGCCAGAGCCACTTCCTCACCGGCGGAGCCGGCCTCCACGGCGTAGGTCACCTCGGCGGGAGCATCCACGTCGGCGGCGTCGTCATACGTGACGTCAGGGGTCTTTTCCTGACCGCAGGCCGCCAGGCTCAGCGCCATGACCAGGGTCAGCATCATTGCAATCAGCTTTTTCATTGTGTTACCTCCATTTGGGTGCAGAGACGCATCAGCGCGTCCGGCATTGGTTTCTGCGGCGGCGCGATGTGTGCGCCGCTCATTTATTACGCTAGTATACTACCACTTTAGCGCGATAATGTAAAGAAGCAATTTTGCCGATGTTTTGTCAAAATACACCGGCCGCTTTTGTGCAGGATAGACAGCGCCCGCCGTCATGTCGGGAGGCAGGGAGGCTGTGCCGGCGTCCGATGGAGGGAAAGAAGGGGAAAACTTGCCCCCGACAGCGGAAAATGGATTGAAGAAACGAAGCCGGTGCAGTATAATAGAGATTCAAAAAACATCTCACGGAAGGGGAGTACCCTATGACTCTGCGCGAATATCTGGATTCCTTACGAAATAAGACGGTGGCGGTGGTGGGCATCGGCGTCAGCAACACGCCTCTGGTGCGGCGGCTGCTGCAAAGCGGCATTCGCGTCACGGCCTGCGACAAGCGGACGCGGCAGCAGCTGGGCGCGCTGGGCGATGAGCTGGCGCAGGCGGGCTGCGGCCTGCGGCTGGGACCGGATTATCTGGAGGGACTGCACGAGGATGTGATCTTCCGCACCCCGGGCCTGCGGCCCGACGTGCCCCAGATCGCCGCCGCTGTGGCAGGCGGCAGCGTGCTGACCAGTGAGATGGAGGCGTTCTTTCAGGTCTGCCCGTGTCCCATCATTGCCGTGACCGGCTCCGACGGCAAGACCACCACCACGACCATCATCGCCGAGCTGCTGAAGGCGGCGGGGCACACCGTCTGGCTGGGCGGCAACATCGGGCATCCGCTGCTGTGCGATGCGGATCGGATGCAGTCCCACGACTTTGCGGTGCTGGAGCTGTCCAGCTTCCAGCTGATGACCATGGACCGCAGCCCCCATATCGCCGTGGTGACCAATCTGGCTCCCAACCATCTGGATATGCATAAGGATATGGCGGAATATGTGGCCGCCAAGGAGAACATCTTCCGTCACCAGCGTGCCGGCGATATCGCGGTGTTTAACGCCGACAACGCCATCACGGCGGAGCAGGCCGGCCGTGCTGTGGGACGCAGCCGTCTGTTCAGCCGGCAGGGGCCGATCGCCGACGGCGTGTTTCTGCGATGCGGTGCCATTGTCTGCCGTGGGCCGGAGGAGGAGCGGGTCGTCCTGCACACCTCCGATATCAAGATCCCCGGCGCACACAATGTGGAGAACTATATGGCGGCCATCGCCGCCGTGGACGGCCTTGTGCCCGATGAGGTCATCCGCGACTTCGCCCGCCGCTTCGGCGGCGTCGAGCACCGCATCGAGCTGGTGCGGACCTATCGCGGCGTCCGGTACTACAACGACTCCATCGCGTCCAGTCCCTCCCGCACCATCGCCGGACTGCGGTCTTTCCCTGAGAAGGTGATCCTCCTCGCAGGGGGCTACGACAAGCATATCCCCTTTGACGTGCTGGGACCCGAGGTGACGGCTCACGTCAAGCTGCTGGTGCTGTGCGGCGCCACGGCGGGGAAGATCCGGGCCGCGGTGGAGGCCGCTCCCGACTATCGCCCGGGCCATCCCGAGATCCTGGAGGTATCGTCCTTCCGGACCGCAGTGGAGGCCGCCCGTGACCGCGCCGTATCCGGCGATGTGGTGACGCTGTCGCCGGCCTGCGCCGCCTTTGACCAGTTCCCCAACTTTGCCGTCCGCGGGAAGACGTTCAAGGAGATCGTCAACAGCTGGCCGGAGGAATGAGGAAAAGCTGTGGCGTCATACACTCCCTGCAAGGGGGTGAGCGCCATGGAGCGGCTGCGGTATCTGCGCGTTTCGGGGCGTCAGAAGGCGCTGATCTGGCTGACGTTCTCGCTGGCGGCGCTGCTGGCACTGCTGATCGCCGCGCTGATCCACATGAAGCCCATTGTGGTGGAGCTGGCCACGGCCCGCACCTCCAACACGGTGAACCGCATCGTGGTGGCCGCCATCAACGACGCAGTGGACAGCGGACGCATCGACTATGACCGGCTGGTGTCCTTCGACAAGGACGCCGAAGGCCATGTAACGGCGCTGCAAAGCAATATGGCGGAGTTCAACCGGCTGCAGGCGTCCATCTCCGATGATATTTTACAGCGGATGGCGGACGTCTCCACCACGGATCTGGCCATTCCCATCGGTACGCTGACCGGCTCGCCGCTGCTGGCAGGACGCGGGCCCCGCCTGCACGTCCGGATGCAGTCCGTAGGCACGGCCACCGCCCGGTTCGATAACCAGTTTTCCTCCGCCGGGATCAACCAGACCCGCCACCGCATCCTTCTGGATGTGGATGTCCATGTCAGCATCCTGCTGCCGGGACTGACCACCTATACCAAGGTGTCCAACGAGATCTCCGTGGCGGAGACGGTGATCGTGGGCGGCGTACCGGATACCTATACCTATTTCAGCACCACACCGGACGAGATCGAGAACTATGCCGACGAATACATTATCAACAACGGATGAAGGTGATACAAATGGACTACCGACAGGAAATGAAGGAGCTGCGGGACACCCTGAACGCCCACGGCTATCGCTATTATGTACTGGATGCGCCAATCATCTCCGATTATGAATACGACCATCTGCTGCGGCGGCTGGAGGATCTGGAGGCCGCGCATCCGGAGGAGATCACCCCGGACTCGCCCACCCAGCGCATCGGCGGGCGCACGCTCTCCGAATTTGAGCAGGTGACGCATCCCGTTCCGCTGGAGAGTTTGCAGGACGTGTTCAACGGCGATGAGGTATGCCAGTTTCTGGAAAAGATCCCGCTGGACGGGCCGGTCTGGAGCGTGGAGCCTAAGGTGGACGGCCTGTCCGTGGCGCTGGAATACCGCGACGGTGTGTTCGTCCGCGGCGCTACCCGCGGCGATGGCCGGGTGGGGGAGGACGTGACGGAAAACCTCCGCACGATCCGGTCCATTCCCATGACGCTGCCGGAGAAGCTGCCCCGTCTTATTGTGCGGGGCGAGGTCTACATGGCCCGCAGCGTCTTTGAGGAGCTCAACGCCCGCCGCGAGCTGGAGGGAAAGCCTCTGATGGCCAACCCCCGCAACGCCGCCGCCGGTTCTCTGCGGCAGCTGGATCCGAGGGTCGCAGCCCAGCGCCGTCTGGATATCGCCGTGTTCAACCTGCAATTAGCGGAGGGCAGGACCTTTGCCACCCACACGGAGACCATCGACTATCTGGCATCCCAGCATTTCAAGGTCATCCCCCATAAACAGCTGTCTTCCGCATCCGACATTCTGGCGGAGATCGCCGCGCTGGGCGACCGGCGGGAGCAGTTTCCCTTTGACATCGACGGCGCGGTGATCAAGCTGGACGATCTGGCGGACCGCGAGGTGCTGGGCAGCACTGCCAAGTGTCCCCGCTGGGCCATTGCCTACAAATACCCGCCGGAGACGAAGGAGACGGTGCTGCGGGACATTGTAGTGCAGGTGGGCCGTACCGGCGTGCTGACGCCCAAGGCGGAGCTGGAGCCGGTGCGCCTGGCCGGTACCACCGTGACCTACGCCACCCTGCACAATCAGGACTATATCACCCAAAAGGACATCCGCATCGGCGACACAGTGCTGGTACGCAAGGCGGGTGAGATCATTCCGGAGATCGTGGCTGTGGTGCCGGACAAGCGTCCGGCGAACGCCGAGCCCTACACGCTGCCGGATCGCTGCCCCGTCTGCGGCGCGGAGGTGGTACGGGACGAGGACGGCGCCGCCCTGCGCTGTACCGGCGCGGAGTGCCCCGCCCAGCTGCTGCGGAACCTTACCCATTTTGCCAGCCGGAACGCCATGGACATTGACGGCCTTGGCCCTGCCGTTATACAGCAGCTGGTGGACAGCGGCCTTGTGAAGACCGCCGCCGACCTCTACGCCTTGCAGCCGGAGTCCATCGCCGCACTGGACCGCATGGGCGCCAAGTCCGCGCAGAACGCGGTGGAGGCCATTGCCAAAAGCCGCGATAACGACCTGTGGCGTCTTATCTTCGCGCTGGGCATCCGGCAGGTGGGGGAGAAGGCCGCCAAGGTGCTGGCTGCCCGATTCGGCTCCATGGACGCGCTGGCCGCCGCCTCGGAGGAGACGCTGACTGCCATCGACGATGTGGGCCCCATCACAGCGCGGTATATCCGCCGGTGGATGGATAGCCCCCAATCCCGCGACCTGCTGGCCCGTCTCAAGGCGGCGGGACTGAATATGATCTGTAAAGAAGAAAAGCTTGACAGTCGTTTTGCTGGAATGACTTTTGTCCTCACCGGCACGCTGGAGCGCTTCACACGAGACGAGGCGGGTGAAATGATCGAAAAGCGCGGCGGCAGGGCGTCCGGCTCCGTGTCAAAGCGGACCACCTATGTGGTGGCCGGTGTCAATGCCGGCAGTAAGCTGCAAAAGGCGCAGGAGCTGGGCGTTCCCGTGCTGTCGGAGGAGGCATTTCTGGAACTGCTGCACTAAGGAGGTATGCGTTATGTCCAAACAGGAATTGCTGCATCAGGTGATTTACAGTGTCTTTGTACGCAACCACACAAGAGAGGGGACCTTCCGCGCGTTGGAGGGCGATCTGGACCGTCTGCGCGGTCTGGGAGCGGATATCATCTGGCTCATGCCCATCCATCCCATTGGCGCAGAGGGCCGCAAGGGCACGCTGGGCAGCCCCTATGCCATTCAGGACTACCGCGGCGTCAATCCGGAATACGGCACGCGGGAGGACTTTATCCATCTGGTGGACGCCATCCACCGGCAGGGCATGAAGTGCATCATCGACGTGGTGTACAACCACACGTCGCCGGACTCCGTGCTGGCCCACACCCATCCGGAATACTTCCTGCGGGATGCCGACGGCAAGCCCACCCGCAAGGTGGCGGACTGGTGGGATGTGGTGGATCTGGACTATACGAACCGCGAGCTTTGGAACTATCAGATCGACACGCTGAAGCAGTGGGCCGCCATTGTGGACGGCTTCCGCTGTGATGTGGCCAGCAGCGTCCCGCTGGCGTTCTGGCGCGAAGCCCAGCGGCAGGTGGAGCAGGTACGCCCGGGCTGCATCTGGCTGGCCGAGAGCGTCCACGGCGCCTATGTGCTGGGAATGCGGCGGATGGGCGCGGCCTGTGCCACGGATACGGAGCTGTATCAAGCCTTCGACATGACCTACGATTACGATATCTGGCCGTTTTATGAGGGGTACCTGCGGGGCGAGCTGCCTCTGCGGTCCTACACGGACATTCTGAACTATCAGGAGCTGACGTACCCCACCGGTTACATCAAGGCGCGGTGTCTGGAGAACCACGACACGGCCCGCGCCGCCTCCCGGCTCACCAGTGACCGGCAGCTCTATCACTGGCTGGGCTTCCTGTACTTCCAGCGCGGCGCGGCCATGCTGTACAGCGGCATGGAGTACGCGCCGAGGAAGCAGGTGGGCCTGTTCGATGCCGATGACAATTACGGCGATATGCGGCTGGACGTGCAGCTGTACCTCCGGCGCTGCAAGGCCATGAAGCAGACGCTGCCGCTGGGCGGCGGCTTCTGGTGGGAGCCGGTGGGCGACAGCGTGGCGCTGGGCCGCTACGAGGGGCCGGAGGGCAAGGCGCTGGGCGTTTTTGACCTGCGGGGACAGGGCGGCGAGGTGGCCGTGGACCTGCCGGACGGCGTATACGAGAACCGTCTGGGCGGGCAGATCACGGTCCACGGCGGCCGGCTGACGCTGGGCGAGCTTCCCGTGGTGATCTGACGTGGTTTTACCGTTGTCTTTTTACACAAACGAGAGAGAGATTCTGTGGCGGAAGTCACAGAATCTCTCTCGTTTCATTGACTGATTCGCCGGAAAATGTTATAGTAAAAACACGTATTTCTATGGCCTTTTCCGCATTGGAGCGGGAGAGGACCGTGAGAAAAGAGGAGGAAAGAACCTATGAGCAAGCTCATGAAAATCTGCGACGGCAACGAGGCGGCGGCGTATGTCGCCTATGCGTTCTCCGAGGTCGCAGCCATCTACCCCATCACGCCGTCCAGCCCGATGGCCGAGCACGCGGACGAGTGGTCCGCCATGGGCAAAAAGAACATCTTCGGCCAGACGGTCCGTCTGGTGGAGATGCAGTCCGAGGCCGGCGCCTGCGGCGCCTGTCACGGCGCACTGGAGGCCGGCGCGCTGGCCACCAGCTTTACCGCCTCGCAGGGCCTGATGCTGATGATCCCCACCATGCACCGGATCTCCGGCGAGCGGCTGCCCGGTGTGCTGCACGTTGCCTCCCGCACCGTGGGCACCCATGCGTTCTCCATCTTCGGCGACCACTCCGATGTCATGAACTGCCGTCAGACGGGGTTTGCCCTGCTCTCCAGCGGCAGCGTCCAACAGGCCGCCGATCTGGCCGCCGTGGCGCACCTCAGCGCCATTAAGGCCCGTATCCCGTTCCTGCACTTCTTCGATGGCTTCCGCACCAGCCATGAGATCCAGAAGATCGATGTGCTGGACTACGGTGAGTACGCCAAGCTGGTGGACTATGACGCGCTGGCCAGATTCCGCGCCAACGCCCTGAACCCCGAGGATCCCCGTATGCGTTCTCTGGTGGATAACCCCGACATCTACTTCCAGCTCCGGGAGTCCAACAACACCGACTACGCCGCGCTGCCCGATATCGTGGAGGACTACATGGCCCAGATCAGCAAGCTGACCGGCCGCGAGTACCACCTCTTCAACTACTACGGAGCGCCAGACGCGGAGCGCGTCATCGTGGCGATGGGCTCCGTGTCCGGCTGCGCGCAGGAGGTCGTCAACTATCTGAACGCCAAGGGCGAGAAGGTGGGCTTCCTGCAGGTCCATCTGTTCCGTCCGTTCTCCGCCAGACACCTGCTGGCTGCCATGCCAAAGACGGTGAAGAAGATCGCCGTGCTGGACCGTGTGAAGGAGGCCGGTTCCATCGGCGAGCCGCTGTACGAGGACATCTGCGCCGCCTATATCAACGACGCCGCCCGGCCCCTGATCTATGCCGGCCGCTACGGCCTCAGCTCCAAGGACACCACCCCCGCCCAGCTCAAGGCGGTGTTCGACAACCTGTCTCAGGACCAGCCGAAGAACCACTTCACCATCGGCATCGAGGACGATGTGACCCATCTGTCCCTGCCCATCGGCGCACCCCTGCTCACCGAGCCGGAGGGCACCATCTCCTGTAAGTTCTGGGGCCTCGGCTCCGACGGTACCGTGGGCGCCAACAAGAACTCCATCAAGATCATCGGCGAGACCACGGACATGTACTGTCAGGCGTATTTTGAGTACGATACCAAGAAGTCCTTCGGCATCACCAAGAGCCATCTGCGCTTCGGCAAGCACCCCATCAGCTCCACCTACTATGTGTCCAACGCGGACTTCATCGCCTGCCACAACCAGACATACCTGACCAAGTACGACATCATCTCCGAGCTGAAGCCCCACGGCAGCTTCCTGCTGAACTGCGAGTGGCGGGAGGATGAGCTGGAGCAGCATATCCCCGGCGACATCCTGAAGTACATTGCCGAGAACGACATCAAGTTCTACATCATCGACGCCAATAAGGAATCGCAGGCGCTGGGGCTGGGCAACCGCTCCAACATGGTGCTGCAGGCCGCGTTCTTCAAGCTGGCGGGCGTCATCCCCGTGGAGGACGCCGTGGCCCACATGAAGGCCGCCGTCAAGAAGACCTACGGCCTCAAGGGCGAGAAGATCGTCAACATGAACATCGCCGCCGTGGACGCCGGCATCCATGCGCTGGTGGAGGTCCATGTGAAGCCCGAATGGAGGACGCTGTCCGGCGCCGCCATCAAGCCTGCCGCCGCAGACCTGCCCTATGTCATCAAGAACATTCTCGTACCCATCAACGCCCAGAAGGGCGACAGCCTGCCCGTCTCCGCCTTCAAGGGCATGGAGGACGGCACCATGCCGTTGGGCACCTCCCGCTATGAAAAGCGCGGCATCGCCACCCATCTGCCGGTGTGGGACGCCGCCGAGTGCCTCCAGTGCAATATGTGCTCCTTCGTCTGCCCCCACGCCGTTATCCGCCCGTTCCTGCTGGATGCACAGGAGGCCGCCGACGCCCCTGCGGGTCTGGCCATGACGGACGCCAAGGGTCCCCAGCTGGCCGGTATGAAGTACGCCATGGGAGTATCTACGCTGGACTGCACCAGCTGCGGCAGCTGCGTTTCCTCCTGCCCCAAGAGCGGTAAGGCACTGAAGATGGTGCCCACTCATGAGGTGTCTCTGGACCAGACCAACTGGGAGTACCTGTTCGGCCTGCCTGCCAAGGGCGACAGGGTGGATAAGTTCAGCCTGAAGGGCAGCCAGTTCAAGCAGCCGCTGGTGGAGTTCAACGGCGCCTGCGCCGGCTGCGGCGAGACCCCCTATATCAAGCTGCTGACCCAGCTGTTCGGCGACAAGATGTATCTGGCCAACGCCACCGGCTGCACGCAGGCCTGGGGCGCGGCCATGCCCTGTGTTCCGTACTGCAAGAATCAGGAGGGCAAGGGCGTGGCATGGTCCAACTCCCTGTTTGAAAACAACGCCGAGTTCTCCTACGGCATGTGCCTTGCGGTCAAGCAGCTGCGCGACTGCGTCACCGGCTACGTCAAGGAGCTGAACGCGATCACCGCAGACGAGGCCGTGAAGGCCGCCATCGCCAAGTGGCTGGAGACCTACGACGATCTGGATGCCTCCACCCCCGCCACCGCAGCGCTGGTAAAGCTGCTGGAGGGCGGTACGTTCTCCACGGACGAGCAGAAGCTGGTGGACGAGATCCTCAAGCGGAAGAAGGACCTGTCCAAGAAGACCATGTGGATGTATGGCGGCGACGGCTGGGCCTACGACATCGGCTACGGCGGTCTGGACCATGTGTTCGCCATGGGTGAGGATGTCAACGTGCTGCTGGTGGATACCGAGGTGTATTCCAACACCGGCGGACAGTCCTCCAAGGCCACGCCTGTGGGCGCGGTGGCCCAGTTCCAGGCCAGCGGCAAGAAGACCAAGAAGAAGGACCTTGGTATGCTGATGATGACCTACGACAACGTCTATGTGGCCCAGTGCTCCATGGGCGCTAACCCCAACCAGCTCATCAAGGCCATCAAGGAGGCCGAGGCCCATAAGGGTCCGTCCATCGTCATCTGCTACGCGCCCTGCATCAATCACGGCATCAAGAAGGGCATGAACAATGTCCAGCAGGAGATGAAGGACGCCGTCAGCTCCGGCTACTGGAACCTGTACCGTTACAGCCCCGAGACCAGGACGTTCACGCTGGACTCCAAGGAGCCTACTATGCCGCTGTACGACTTCATGAAGGGCGAGGTCCGCTACGCTTCGCTGGAGCTGAGCTTCCCCGAAAACGCAAAGGTTCTGTTTGCCGAGGCGGAGGAGGCTGCCAAGGAGAAGTATGAGTCCTACAAGCGCCGCGCCGAGCAGTAAGCCTGTTTCCTGAAAATAAACTCTGACAGAAAAAACGACAGAGCGAAAACGCAGCCGCCCATGTGGCGGCTGCGTTTTCTGCTGCAAAAAATTATTTTTTATTGTGATGATAAAAAGATGTTAATTTGTTGACATACAGCAGGGAGAGTGATAAAATTAACAAAGTAATAAATCCGACTTCTTGAGGGGAAAGGGAGAACAGTATGGCAGTACCGTTTGACTACACAGCAGAATACAGACGCAAGCTCTGCACGCCGGATGAAGCCGCCAAGGTCGTCAAGAGCGGCGACTGGATCGACATCGCCATGGGCGCGGGCTTTCCCTCGCTGATGGACGCCGCCGTGGCACGGCGCAAGGACGAGCTGCGGGATGTGAAGATCCGCGGCTACCTGATTTTTGAGCCCATCCAGATGGTGGAGTGCGATCCCACGCGGCAGCACTTTGTCTATAACAGCTGGCATATGTCAGGCTACGAGCGCAAGCTCTGCGACAAGGGACTGTGCAGCTTCAACCCCATGGTGTTCCGCAATCTGGGCTGGTATTACACCAAGTTCCTGACGGTCAACGTTGCCATGATGTGCGTCACCCCCATGAATGAGCACGGTTATTTCAACTTTGCCGCCTCCGCGGCCTCCGCCCGCGCCACGCTGGACAAGGCGGACATTGTGATCCTGGAGGTCAACGAGAATCTGCCCTGGGTCTATGGCGGGCTGGACGAGTGCATCCACATCAGCGATGTGGACATGATCGTGGAGGGCCCCCACGGCACGCTGCCCAGCGTCAAGTCGCCTCCCGCCAGCGAGGCGGAGATGAAGATCGCCGAGTATGTGGTACAGAATATGGTGGACGGCTCCACCCTCCAGTTGGGCATCGGCTCGCTGCCTAATGCTGTGGGCCAGATGATCGCCAAGAGCGACCTGAAGGGGCTGGGTATCCATACGGAGATGCTGTGCGACAGCTATCTGGATATGTACAAGGCCGGCAAGATCACCAACACCCACAAACGGCTGGACCGCTACAAGAGTATTTTTGGCCTTGCCGTCGGCTCGCCCGACCTGTACGACTGGATCCGCGAGAACCCCGGTGTGGTCACGTATCCCATCAGCTACTGCAACGACCCCGCCAACGTAGGAAAACAGGACAATTTTGTTTCTATCAACAACTGTATCTCTGTGGATCTGTACGGCCAGATCTGCGCCGAGAGCTCCGGTACCCGCCAGATCAGCGGCACCGGCGGCCAGCTGGACTTTCTGGAGGGCGCGGCGCTGTCCAACGGAGGAAAGGCCTTCATCTGCCTGACCTCCTCCTTCACGGATAAGCAGGGCAACGTCAAATCCCGTATCAATCCGCTGCTGACCCCGGGCGATATCGTCACCGATCCCCGCAGTCAGGCTTACTACATCGTCACCGAGTACGGCGGCGTCAATCTGGTGGGCTGCTCCACCTGGGAGCGTGCGGAGAAGCTGATCAGCATCGCGCATCCCATATTCCGCGACGAGCTGATCGCCAATGCGGAGAAGCAGGGCATCTGGATCCGCTCCAACAAGCGGTAATGGAAGCTGCAAAAAACAGGGAGACGGCTGCCGTCTCCCTGTTTTTGGAGAACTTTCTTGACTTTTTTCCGCAGGTATAGTATACTCCGTCCATACGAAAACAGCGATGAGGGGAAGCAGTAAGCGGTCAGCGGATGCCAAGAGAGGGCGCGGCAGGTGTAAGCGCCCGTGACGCGCCGCCCAAGTCGTCCCGGAGCTTCGGGCTGAACAGCAGTAGGCCGCGACGGCGTCCTCCGTTATCGGGACAGGGTGTAGCTGCACCCATGAGTGCGGGAGGTTTCCCGAATACAGGTGGTACCACGGACTTTTGTGTTCGCCCTGTTTTGCCATGGCAAAACGGAGCGGACTTTTTGTTTTGCCAAATACTCAAAAGGAGAAAGCATATGAAAGAACTGCCGAAGGTGTATGACCCGCGGGATGTGGAATCCCGCATCTATCAGATGTGGATGGACGGCGGCTGCTTCAAGGCCAAGCCGGACCCCGACAAGAAACCGTTTTCCATTGTGATGCCGCCCCCCAACGTCACTGGCCAGCTCCACATGGGCCATGCGCTGGACTGCACGCTGCAGGATATCCTCACCCGCTTCAAGCGGATGCAGGGCTACGAAGCCCTGTGGCTCCCAGGCACGGACCACGCCGGCATCGCCACCCAAATCAAGGTGGAGGAGGAGCTGCGCACCAAGGAAGGGCTGACCCGCTACGATCTGGGACGCGAGAAGTTCCTGGAGCGCGTCTGGGCCTGGAAGGAGAAGTATGGCGACCGCATCGTGCAGCAGCAGAAGAAGATGGGCGCGTCCTGCGACTGGGACCGCAGCCGCTTCACCATGGACGAGGGCTGCTCCCGCGCCGTCCGCGAGACGTTCTGCGAGCTGTATGACAAGGGCCTTATCTACAAAGGAAGCCGCATCATCAACTGGTGCCCCAACTGCCTGACCGCCCTCTCCGACGCCGAGGTGGAGTATGTGGACAAGCCCGGCCACCTGTGGTACGTCCGTTATCCGCTGACCGACGGCAGCGGCGACATCATCATCGCCACCACCCGTCCCGAGACGATGCTGGGCGATACCGGTGTGGCCGTCAATCCGGAGGATGAGAAGTTCAAGCACCTCATCGGCAAGACCTGTATCCTGCCGCTGGTGGGCCGCGAGATCCCCATCGTGGGGGATGAGTATTGCGAGATCGGCTTCGGCACCGGCGCTGTGAAGATGACGCCCGCCCACGACCCCAACGACTTTGAGGTGGGTCTGCGCCACCATCTGGAGGTCATCCGCTGCATCGCCGACGATGGCCGCATCAATGAAAACGGCGGCAAGTACGAGGGCATGGACCGCTATGAGTGCCGCAGGGCCATCGTGGCCGATCTGGAGGCCGAGGGCTATCTGGTCAAGACCGAGTCCTATTCCCACAATGTGGGCACCTGCTACCGCTGCCACAACGATGTAGAGCCCCTGATCTCCGCCCAGTGGTTCGTGAAAATGGCACCGCTGGCCAAGGAGGCCATTCGTGTGGTGGAGGACGGCACCATCAAGTTTGTGCCGGAGCGCTTCTCCAAGACCTACATCAACTGGATGGAGAATGTCCATGACTGGTGCATCTCCCGCCAGCTCTGGTGGGGCCATCAGATCCCTGCGTGGTACTGCGACGACTGCAACCACATCAATGTCAGCCGCTCCGACCCCACGAAATGCGAAAAGTGCGGCAGCACCCATCTGACCCGGGAGGAGGACGTGCTGGACACCTGGTTCAGCTCCGCTCTTTGGCCCTTCTCTACCATGGGGTGGCCCGATCTGGATTCCGCCGACCTGAACTACTGGTATCCCACCTCCGTTATGGTCACCGGCTACGACATCATCTTCTTCTGGGTGGCCCGCATGATCTTCTCCGGCATGGAGCAGATGAAGAAGGAGCCATTCAAGACCGTGTTCATCCACGGTCTGGTCCGCGATGACAAGGGCCGCAAGATGTCCAAGTCCCTGGGCAACGGCATCGACCCGCTGGAAATGGCGGAGAAGTACGGCGCCGACGCCCTGCGCTTCAATCTCATCACCGGCAACAGTCCCGGTAACGATATGCGCTTCTTCGTAGAAAAATGCGAGGCCATGCGAAACTTTGCCAACAAGATCTGGAACGCCAGCCGCTTCGTGATGATGAACCTGTCCATCGACAGGGTGCAGCTTCCCGAGAAGCTGGAGCTGGAGGACAAGTGGGTCCTCAGCCGCCTGAACACCCTCATCCGCGAGGTCACGGACAATCTGGAGTCCTATGAGCTGGGCGTGGCTTCCGCCAAGATCTACGACTTCATCTGGGATACCTACTGCGACTGGTATATTGAGCTGACCAAGACCCGTCTCAACGGCGAGGACGAGGCTGCCAAGCTGGCGGCTGAGAACGTGCTGTGCTATGTGCTGCTGCGGATCATGGAGCTGCTGCACCCGTTCATGCCGTTCATCACGGAGGAGATCTGGCAGGCGCTGCCTCATGAGGGGGAGTATCTGATCTCCGCCAAGTGGCCGGAATATCAGGATGCCCTGCATTTCCCCGAGGCCGAATCGGCTATGGAGGCGGTGAAGGACGCCATCTCCGCCATCCGCGCCCGCCGTGCCGAGATGAACGTGCCGCCCAGCCGTAAGGCGCAGGTCATTATCGTGGCCGCCAGACCCGAAAACTACCGGCTGGGTGCCCACTTCATCACGCGCATGGCCTACGCCAGTGAGCTGACGGTCCAGACCGCCGCGCCCGCAGACCTCACCGGCATGGTGACGGTGGCTACTCATGACGCCACAGTCTATATTCCCATGGCGGAGCTGGTAGACATTACCAAGGAGCTGGAGCGCATCGCCGCCGAGCGGACGAAGGCGGAGGAGAATCTCCGGCGCATCGAGGCCAAGCTGGCCAATGAGTCCTTCACCTCCCGCGCCCCCGAAAACGTAGTAAACGCGGAGCGTGAAAAGGCGGAGAAGGCCCGCGCCCTCATCGCCAAGCTGGACGAGTCCGCCGCCGCGATGAAAATCTGAATTTCACCTGCCAGCAGGCGTGATTCGACACGGAAAACAGCATAAATACACTATAATCACCGTAGATCAATGATCTGCGGTGATTTTTTTACAAAGGAGTATCGATATGGACGTATCGGCAAAACGCGAGGGAAATCAGCTGGAGCTGACCCTGAAGGGGGAGCTTGACCATCACGGCGCAAAGGGGCTGCTGACCTGTCTGGAGCAGGAGATCCAGCGGTCGCTGCCGCTGGCGCTGATATTGGACTTCACGGGCGTTACCTTTATGGACAGCTCCGGCATTGCCGTGGCCCTGCGCGGCTGGCAGCGGATGAGGGAGCTGGGCGGCAGCGTCACACTGCGCCATGTGGCGCCGCAGCCCCGTAAGGTCTTTGAGGCAGCGGGCGTGGGACGGATGATGACCATTGAATAAGGGAGGAGAGTACATATTATGACACGCGCCGAAAATTATGTGACCCTTGAATTTCTCAGCCGCAGCAGCAACGAGAGCTTTGCCCGCACGGCGGCAGCCGGCTTTGCCGCCCAGCTGGATCCCACGCTGGATGAACTGGGCGACATCAAAACGGCCGTCAGTGAGGCGGTGACCAACGCCATCGTTCACGCCTATCCCGATGCGCTGGGTAAGATCACCATGAAAATGAAGCTGCTGAAGGGCGGCATACTGGAGATCACCGTCCGCGATTGGGGCCGTGGTATCGCCGATGTGGAGGAAGCCCGCCGCCCGCTGTTCACCACCGGCGGCAGTGAGCGCAGCGGCATGGGCTTTACCATCATGGAAAGCTTCACGGACAAGCTTGTCGTCCGCTCGACACCAGGGAAGGGAACCTCCGTGCAGATGCGTAAGCGCATCGCTCCGCGCTTGGCGGCCCGATGACAGACGAGCGCATGGCGCTTCTGGAGCGGGCGCAGCAGGGAGACAACGACGCCTGCCGCCAGATGCTCACAGAGAATGCGGGCCTGATCTGGTCCATCGTGAAGCGCTATCACAACAGCGGTGTGGAGACGGACGACCTATATCAGCTGGGATGCATCGGATTTATCAAGGCTGTAAAGGGATTTGACCTCACATACGGAACACAGTTCTCCACCTATGCTGTGCCCAAAATCGCAGGGGAGATCCGCCGTTTCCTGCGGGATGACGGCCCCATCAAGGTGGGACGCACCCTGCGGGAAAAGGGACAGATGCTCTGGGCCGCCCGGGAGCGGCTGCAAAACCGGCTGGGCTGCGCGCCGAAGCTGTCCGAGTTGGCGGAGGAGACGGGACTCACCGTGGAGGAGATCGCCAGCATTGAGTTGGCTGTGGTAGCGCCGGAATCTCTCCAACAGGAGACGGCGGACGGTCTGACGTTGGAATCCATGCTGGGCACAGAAGAACCGGAGGCCGGCATGGTGGAGCGTATCGCACTGCGGGAGGCCATCGACCGTCTGCCGGAGCAGGAGCGTAACACAATCCTGCTCCGGTTCTTCAAGGGCCTGACGCAGGAACAGGCCGCCCGCATCCTCCATGTCTCGCAGGTGCAGGTATCCCGTATGGAGCGGCGCAGTCTCCAGCATCTGCGAGAATTTCTCAGTGACTGAGCCGCTTCGCCTGCGGCGGCAGCTGCGGCCATTCCTCCCGTCTTGTCGCCCCAAACGCATCGCCGTCCGTCGGCAGGAACTCCGTCATGGTGCCACGATACCGCTTGGGCAGAAATGTGTTCTGACAGCGCGGATTTTTTCGCTCCCGAATGGCAACTGTCTCAAAAAACGCCTTCCAGAGTTGCCGGTACTCCATCTCGGACTCGTCCGGTGCCGCCAGCTCCAGATGAGCCAGAGGTGCGATACGGGATACGCCCTTGGCGTACAGCAGCACCTCCCGATGGGTCTTGTCGTAGATGAAAAACGTCTCACCGGCATAACGGTCGCAGAAATGGCGCCGCAGCAGCGGCAGCACACGATTTTTCGGCTGGATGACCGCTCCCAGCACGCCGCTGTAATCGGAAAACCGAATGAAGCCGCGCAGCTTCTCCAGTTCACCGTTCATGTGGCGGATGGCCTTGTGCAGCGGGTAGCACACGGGGTCAGAGAGGTCCCGCATGAAGCGGTCCCCCTCCTGTAAGACCTTGCGGACAAAGGCGTAGAGATGCAGCTCCCGTTCCTCCATACAGGTCAGGAACCCGCGATACAGTACCTTGGCTGCCGGCGGCCAACGCTTTGCGATCCCTTGATAGACCCGTTTGCTGTGTGCCGGCTGCGTCACCACGACCCGGACCTCATATAAGGACAGGAATTCCTCGTCAGCAGAAAAGCCGACGGGGAATTCCTTATATCGATAGCTGTCATAGATGCAGCACAGGAAGCCGTCGAACGTGCCGTCATATTGATAGATCACATCCCGCACTGCATTCACCCCGCATCGCATTTGCCTGCCGCACTCACCCTGCATGATCAAAAAGCGACAGTTGCTCCATTCCGCTTTCCGGCAGCAGGCCCTGCTCCATTTGCGCCAGCTGCTGCGGCAGCGTGACAGGGGAGAAGCGCAATCCCTTCCGCATCCGGCCGCCGCAGGTAATAAAAAACTGTGCTCGTTTCAGCACGACACCCAGCTTTTTCAAATCCTCGAACTGTAGTCGGCTTTGCCGCCGTGCCGACAGGATGCGCCGCGCACTGACAGGTCCGATCCCCGGCACACGCAGCAGCATCTCCAGATCAGCCTGCATAACATCAACGGGAAACCGCTCCAGATGGGCCACCGCCCAGCTGGACTTGGGGTCCAGACGGGGATCGAAGTTGGGATGCGCCTCATCCAGCAGCTCCGATGCCTGAAAACCGTAGAACCGCAGCAGCCAGTCTGCCTGATACAGCCGATGCTCCCGCAGCAACGGCGGTTTGGTGTCCAGCGTTGGCAGCAGGCTGTTCTCCACCACCGGTACATACGCCGAATAGAACACCCGCTTGAGCCGGTATTGACGGTACAGCGACTCCGTCAGGCGCAGGATATGCCGGTCGCTGTCAGCTGTTGCGCCCACGATGAGCTGGGTGCTTTGTCCCGCAGGAGCGAAGACCGGCGCGTGCTTGTATTTGGATAGCTCCGTCCTGCTCTGGGCCGCGCCGTCGCGGATCTGGCCCATCGGCCGCAGAATGGCCTCCTTTGTTTTGTCCGGCGCCAGCAGCTGCAAACCGCTCTGGGATGGCAGCTCGATATTTACGCTGAGCCGGTCCGCCAGCAGCCCCAGCTGCCGTACCAGCTCCGGCGATGTACCGGGGATCGCCTTGGCATGGATATAGCCGTTGAACCGGTACTCCTCCCGCAGGATGCGGAGTGCGCGGATCATCTGCTCCGTCGTGTTGTCGGGACTTTGCAGCACGCCGCTGGAGAGGAACAGCCCTTCAATGTAGTTGCGCCGGTAAAAGCCGATGGTCAGCTCCGCCAGCTCCCGCGGCGTGAATGCGGCGCGGCGCGTATCGTTGCTGCGCCGGTTGACACAGTATTTGCAGTCGAACACACAGACGTTGGTCAGCAGTACCTTCAGCAGCGTGATGCACCGCCCGTCTGCGGAAAAGCTGTGACAGCATCCCGCCAGCGAGGAGGACGTGTTGCCGATCATACCGGCGCGGGAGCCGCGCCGCACACCGCTGGAGGTACAGGCCGCATCATACTTAGCCGCATCCGTGAGGATCGCCAGCTTCTCCAGAACGTCCATGCATTTTAGACTGCACGGCGGCGCCGACGGGGCGCCGGATGGTCGATGCAGTCGATGAGCCGCATCACGTTGGCGGCAATAGAGCCGGCACCCAGCAGTGTGATTACCAGTCCGATGGTTGTCATAGCAGTACCCTCCGTGTCAAACTTTTGTTCTACTTGCATTATAAATCGAACAATCGTTCTTGTCAACAAAAATCGAACAAAAATTCTATAAAATTTTAGGGAGCGGTTGACCGGCGGGCACTTCTGTATTATTATAGAGAATAAGACAGAGAAAAGCGAGGCTGTACCATGACGGAACTGGAACAACGATTTCTTGCGGCGCGGCGCGCGGCCATCGCCGCTGATTTTCAAAAGCTGAATCCACGCCAGCTGGAGGGTGTGCTGACCACGGAGGGGCCGCTGCTGCTGCTGGCCGGCGCCGGATCGGGGAAAACCACGGTGCTGATCAACCGCGTGGCCAATCTGCTGCGCTACGGCCGCGGCAGCGATTCCCATGAGATCCCCGTGCCGGTCACGGAGGACGAGGCGGCGTTTCTCGAGGCCTACGTCAGGGAACCGGCAGAGGAGCAGCGCCCGCTGATGCAGTACCTCTGTGCCGTGGAGCCGGCGCAGCCATGGGAGGTGTTGGCCATCACCTTCACCAATAAGGCCGCCAACGAGCTGAAGGAGCGGCTGGGCCGGATGCTGGGGGAGGAGGTGGCGCAGGACGTCTGGGCCTCCACGTTCCACTCGGCCTGCGTCCGCATCCTGCGCCGCGACATCGACCGCATCGGCTTCGACCGCAGCTTTACCATCTACGATTCGGACGACAGCAAGCGGGTCATCAAGGACGCGCTCAAGGAGCTTTCGCTGGACGAAAAGAGCTTTCCGCCCAGGGAGATCCTGAGTATTATTTCCCGGGCCAAGGACGAGATGCAGTCGCCGGAGGCTTTTTGCCAGCAATGGGAAAAGATCAACGATTGGCGCCGCATCAGAGTAGGTAAAGTATACGCACTTTACAACAAAAAGCTGCGTGACGCCAATGCGCTGGACTTCGACGACATCATTCTGCACACGGTCCGGCTGCTGCAAGGCTGCCCCGATGTGCGGGCGTACTACCAGAGGAAGTTCCGCTATATCCTGATCGACGAGTATCAGGACACCAACCATTTGCAGTACCTGCTGGCCAGTCTGCTGGTGGGGGAGGATCACAACATCTGCGTGGTGGGCGACGACGACCAGAGCATTTACCGGTTCCGCGGCGCGGACATCGGGAATATCCTCAGCTTTGAAAAGGAGTACAAGGGCGCCCGCACCATCCGGTTGGAGCAGAATTACCGGTCCACCCAGAACATTCTGGACGCGGCCAACGCCGTGATTCGCCACAACGAAGGACGCAAGGGCAAGACGCTGTGGACGGAGAACGGCTCGGGAGAGAAGGTCATCGTCAAGACCGCCTTTAATGAGAGCGACGAGGCCAACTATGTGGTGGGGCAGGTGATGATGGGTTACCGCCGCGGCGGCAGCTGGAAGGACAATGCCGTGCTCTACCGCATGAACGCTCAGTCCAACGCGCTGGAATATGCCTTTAAGCGCAACGGCGTACCCTATAAAATATACGGCGGCATGAAATTCTTCGACCGCGCCGAGATCAAGGATATGCTGGCATATCTGTGCGTCATCAACAATCCTGCGGATGACCTGCGCCTGCGGCGCATCGTCAACGTGCCCTCCCGCAAGATCGGACAGACCACCGTAGACAAAGCGCAGCTCATCGCCACAGAACAGGAAACACCTCTGTACGAGGTGTTCCGAAACGCGGCGGACTATCCGGAATTAAAAACTTCCGCTGGCAAGCTTATTGCCTTTACAGAGCTTATTGAATCTATGCGGAAGCGCTTGGATGACTGTGACCTGATGGAGTTTTACGATCTGGTCTGCGACAAGAGCGGCTATACCGCCGCCCTGCGGGAAAAGAACGACATGGAAAGCCGCGGCCGTCTGGAAAACGTGGAGGAGCTGAAGTCCAGCATTCAGGGGTATCTGGAGAATGCGGAGGGCGAGCCGACGCTGTCCGGCTTCCTCGATGAGGTGGCGCTCTACACCGATCTGGACAGTCAGTCGGACAGCGACAACTGCGTGACCATGATGACCATGCACGCCGCCAAGGGACTGGAGTTCCCCAATGTCTATGTAGTGGGCATGGAGGACGGCCTTTTCCCTGGAAATCGCGCCATGGGCGACGCCGAGGAGATGGAGGAGGAGCGGCGGCTTTGCTATGTGGCCATGACCCGCGCCAAGGAGCACCTGACGCTGACCAACGCGCGGCAGCGTATGCTGTTTGGCCGCACGGCTCCCGCCATGCCGTCCCGCTTTTTGCAGGAAGTGCCGGAGGAGAACATGGAGTGGCTGTCCAAGCCGCAGCCCCGCAGCGCCGAGAGCGGCCGGGACGATACCGGCTGGGGCGACGGCTTCGGCGACGGGTATGCTCTGCGGTATGCCGGACGCAGCCAGCGATACGGCGCCTACGGCAGCCGCTATGGCCAGCGGGAGGATACCTGCACGGCCCAGAGCGTCAGTGCCTCCGCCCCGCAGAAGAAGCCGCTGCAAACAGCGGGAGGCGGCGTGAAGAAGACCGCTTCCGGCGGCGGGCTGATGCAGCTGGCGCCGGGCGAGAGCGTGCGGCACGACGCCTTCGGGCAGGGGATGGTGCTGTCCGTCCGCGTCATGGGCAACGACGCCCTCATCGAGGTGGCGTTCGATACCGTGGGCACCAAAAAGCTGATGCTGCGGGCGGCCATGGGCCATCTGAGCAAGGGCTAACGCCGTTGTAAACAGCAGGTTGCGCGGATTTTTCCCCGCATTCCGCCGCGTAAACCTGAAGTTGCTGGACAGGGCGTAAGGAAACTGGTATACTGTCCCCACAGAGAAGAGAAAGGAGATACTTCCATGTCATCATCCATGTTCGATTTTCATCCCGGCATCTTCGGCTTCGGCGGTCTGGGCGCATTCCGGATCCTGTTTGCAGTGGTGTTTGTGGGCATTGTTTTCGTGATGCTGTTCAACGCCGGCAAGAGCCTTTCCCAGTGGAGCAAAAACAACCGCTCGCCCAGACTGACGGTCAACGCGAGGGTGGTAGCAAAGCGGGAAAATGTCAGTGTCCGCCACCATCACGGCAACGGCACGGGACACACCACGCGGTCCACCACCTACTATGTGACGTTCCAGTTCGACGGCAGGGACCGGTCAGAGCTGCGGCTCTCCGGTCCGGAGTACGGCCAGCTGGCGGAGGGCGATCAGGGGCTGCTGACGTTTCAGGGCACGCGATATCTGGGGTTCGAGCGGCGCGGCGCAGCTGAGACAGCTGCCGCCACAGGTGTGGGAGCTGAGCGTGACTCTGCGGCGCAGGCATACGATGCAGAGATGCAGGCGGAAAAGGAAGACGCTTCTAAAAATCGAGAGCGGACCAGCTGGGACCCTGAGCTGTAAAAGTGGCGGGACGCGGCGGAAAATGCGTCGAAATAGGTGAGAAGCCATTTTTTTGACAGGTCGGGCGGAGTGCGGATGCACTCCGCTTTTTCCGCGCCCATATACTGGGAGCAGAGGAGGGTCTTGTATGAGAGGGTGGAACTGCGGCGGATTCATCATCGGCATCTGCGCGCTGGGATTAGGCTTGGGCATCCTGATCGCGGCCATCTTTCCCGTGGGCTGCCTGATGCTTCTGGTGGCATTTCTGCTGATCGCCTGCGGGATCGTCTGTCTGAGGAATAGGAGGTAGGATATGAAGATCGTTGTCTGGAAGTCCCCTCGCATCCTGCGGGGACTGCTGCGCGGCATTTTCGGGATGCGGGCATAACGGCGGCGAAGCCCTCATATAGTGGAGATACCACGGAGAAATGAGAGGGCAAGAGCATGGAGTTAGGGTTACGATTCACGGAACTGACCTGCTGGGAGAAGACAGGTCATGTCACCGTCACCCACGAGGAGACGATGGAAACGGCCATCGCGGAATACTGTCCCGACATGACGCGGATCGTCACTGCCTGCGGGCAGGTGCTGATACGGGAGCGGACCGTCACGGACACCGGTGCCGCCGTCTCCGGCACGGTGCGCGTTACAGTGCTTTACACGTCGGAGGAGAGCGCGGGCCTACGCAGCCTGACGCTGCCCGTGCCGTTTTCCTGCACGGCGGAGGACCGGCAGTTGGCCGCATCACAGGTGCTGTGGGCAACCGGCCGCCTGCTGCTGATGGAGGCGCAGGCCGTGACGGCACGGAAGCTGTACATCCGCGTACTGCCGGAGGTCACGCTCACCGGCCTTGGCCGGTGCCGGCGCCGCCTGTGCTGCGGCACGGAGCAGGAGGACCCGACCCTGCGCGTGAAGGAGCGGGAGCGGCGATTGGATCTGCTGGAAGCGGCGGCGGAGCGGGAGATCTCCGTAACGCAGGAAACGCAGGTGCAGCCGCCCATGCCGGAGGAGCTTCTGCTCTACCGCCTGTATCCGCGGCTCACCAGCTGCCGTTTGGTGGGAAACAAGCTGGTCGTCAAGGGCGAGGTGACGCTGTCTGCGCTGTACCGCGGGCAGGACCAGCAGCTGCATACATACGAGGCGGCGCTGCCGCTGTCTCAGATACTGGACGGAGCCGGCCTGCCGGAGGATGGCGAGTACACCGGCCGGCTGCGGCTGGCCGGCGGGGAGGTGCGGGTGCTGCGGTCCGACAACGGCGGAGGCTTCTCCGTTTCGGCGGAGCTGCGGCTGCTGCTGTGCGCCTACCGCTCGGTGCTCTGCACCTGTCTGGAGGACCTGTACAGCGTTCATCAGCCGGTACGGCTGGAGCAGGAGACGGCGGCGATCCCGCTGGGCCGTCCCTGCCGCAGCGTGCGGGAGGAGACCGCGGTGCATCTGGATTTCGGCGGGAAGCCGTTCTTCTTCATCACCGACACGGACTGTACACCCGCCGCCGTCACGGAGGAGGGAGGCCAGACGGCGCTGCGGACCACGGTGCGGACGCGGCTGCTGTATCTGGACGAAACGGATACGCCTGCCGTCACAGAGCGCACGGCCGAGGTAGTGGCGCCGACAAAGGGAGAGCCAGGCGGCGTGTCCTGCGCGCTGGCCGGATCGCCGGAGGTACAGTTCGGCAGCGGCGGCTGCGATGTGCGGCAGGTGGTGGAATTCCTGATCGAGGATGCCGGACCGGAGCCGATCCTCACCGTCAGCGGCGCGGAGCTGCTGGAGGAGCAGGAGGAGCGGCGGCCGTCGCTGGTGCTGCGGCGGCTGCTGCCGGAGGAGACGCTGTGGGACGTTGCCAAGCAGTATCGCACCGATGAGACGCTGCTGCGTACCGTCAATCAGCTGGAGGATGACGTGCATCCGGAGAAAATGCTGCTGATCCCCCGTGTCCGGTGAATTTTACGTTGACTTTTCCGCCGTCCGTGGGGTAGAATGATAGCCGCGAGCGGGCCGGACAGTCGCGGGGATAAGGCGAAAGCCTGTCCGTGAGGAAAGTCCGGGCTCCACAGGGCAAGAATAACGGGTAACGCCCGCCGAAGGCGACTTCAGGAAAAGTGCAACAGAGATATACCGCCCGCCGCAGCCTCGGAAACGGGGCCGCGGTGAGGTAAGGGTGGAAAGGCGAGGTAAGAGCTCACCCGACGGCTCGTGAAAGTGTCCGTCGCTGTAAACTCTATTCGGAGCAACACCGGTAGGAGAGCATACGGCTGGCCCGGCCGCTCTCGGGGTGGCTTGAGCGTGCCGGCAACGGTACGCCTAGATAGATGACTGTCAAAACAGAACCCGGCTTATAGGCCCGCTCGCGCCAGAAAAGCCCTCCGCGCCGTCAGGCACGGAGGGCTTGCTCTATCAACGAGGGCAGTTCGTTATTTGTCCGCTTCCAGGCAGCGCTTCAGCGCCGCCTCTGCATCGCCCATCAGATACAGCGACCCGCAGCACAGCAGCGCGCCGTCCGGCGGCGTCTGCGCCAGCGCCAGCGCAGCTCCCTCCTCAATGGAGCCGCCGGCCGTCGCCGGCCGCCCCAGCGTCGTCAGATACGCCGCCAGCTCTGCCGCCGGCAGGGCGCGGGGGTTGTCCGGCGTCACGGTGACGAATCGCGCCGCGTAGGGCAGCAGCGCCTCGTACATCCGGCGGTAGTCCTTGTCCCGCATCACGCCGGTCAGCACCGTCAGCGGCCGGTGCGGCAGGTAGTCCCGCACATTTTCCGCCAGCGCCGCCATGCACTGGGGATTGTGGCCGCCGTCCAGCACCACGGGGGGCTGACGGTGCAGCACCTCGAACCGCACGGGCCAGCGGACCTGCGCCAACCCCTGCCGCACCGCCTCGTCGCTGATGCGCCAGCCCCGCCGCCGCAGCGTCTCCACCACGGTCAGCGCCGTGGCCGCATTGTACAGCTGCATCCGTCCCAGCAGCGGCAGGTGCAGCTCCCGCAGACCGCCAAAGTCGAAGACCTGTCCTGTCAGATCGTGGCTGCGGGGCGACAGACCGCTCAGCTCCACCGGATGCAGGGCCGCGCCGCAGCTCCGGCAGCGTGCCGCCGCCACCTCCGCCACCGAGGGGGCGCAGGGGTACAGCACCGCATCGCAGCCGCTTTTGATGATGCCGGACTTGGTGGCGGCGATCTCCTCCACCGTGCCGCCCAGATACTGGGTGTGATCCAGTCCGATGCTGCACAGCACGGCGGCCTCCGGCGCGGGGATGACGTTGGTGGCATCGAACTCGCCGCCCATTCCCACCTCACATACCACGATGTCGCAGTGCCGGCGGGCGAACCAGGTGAAGGCGATGGCCGTGACCATCTCAAACTCCGAGGGGTGATCCGCCATGGTGTCCGCCAGCGGCCGCACCTCCTCCGTCACGGCGCACAGCGCCTCGTCGGAGATCATCTCGCCGTCGATCTGCATCCGCTCGTTGAACCGGAAGATGTAGGGCGACGTGTACAGACCCGTTCGGTAGCCTGCGGCGCGCAGCACGGACGCCAGCATGGCACAGGTGGAGCCCTTGCCGTTGGTGCCCGTCACATGGATGAATTTCAGTGCCCGCTCCGGATGACCCAGCTCCTCCAGCAGCGCATCGATGCGCTGCAGCCCGGGCTTGCTGCCCCGCCAGTCCACGGCGTGGATATAGGCCAGCGCCTCACTGATCGTCATGCGCCGCGCCTCCTCTGCACCTGACCCGCCGCTGCACACCGGCCAGCGCGCCGCGCCGCAGCAGCAGCCACACGATGAGCGTGTCCGCCGCGCCGGTGAGGGCGAACTGGATGGACCGCTGCACCAGCTTTGTTAGGAAAAACGCCTGCTTGGCGTCGCCGCCGTATACCAGCGCCAGCGCCATGCTCTGCCACAGGACGGAGCCCAGCACCGCCGCCGGAAAGAATGCCAGCGCCGTCCGCAGCAGGGCGGGCCGCTCCGTCACGGGGCGGCGCACCGCGCCGGCCAGCAGGCCGTACAGAATGGGCGGCACGCAGAAAATGGGGTTGTAGCCGAAGGGGGAGAACAGGCAGCCGATGAGATCGGCGGCGAAGCCCACGCACGCGCCGGGCAGGGGGCCAAACAGCAGCCCCGCCAGCACGATGGGCACGGCCTCCAGCGAGATACGGGTAGTCTCCGCAGGGATGAGGGTCAGCACCCGCGCCAGCACCACGCTCAGTGCGGTCAGCAGAGCGCATACGGTCAAAGCATAGGTGTTGAAAACAGGGGCGGACGCGCGTGACAATTCCTTTTCGGGCATAAAAAAACCTCCTTATCCTTGGGATGGGAGGGATCTCACAGATAAAATGAATGAAATCTCGCGGTGTGGAAGCTGAAATGGTATCGCGGAGCAAGCTCCTTCGTCCGGCGGCAGCCTCCCATCCGTCCGGCACTTAACGCACCATTTCTACACACGCGCTGACGGCATTGTACCATCTCCCGCGCAGAAAAGCAAGAAGAAAAGGGGGGCGGACACATTTGAGTGAGTTCTAATATGTAAATGGACAGGCTGGATCAACTGATCTGGACCTGTCCATTTATTACAAAGCCCTATATGGGCAGAAAGAGAGGCTCTATATGAGCGAGAAGCAGTACACGTTTAAGGATCGTGAGTGGGTTGTAACGGGCTGGGCCGAGGGCCAGATGGAGACAGACCGCACGGATGACAGAGGCAACCCTGTCATGCAGCCGTACTACCAGCTGTTCGTGCTGTCTCCGGTGAGTTCCTACAAATCGGACAACTACAATGCCAACGGCCTGAAGGCCGAGAAGCTGCGCTGTGTGTCCAATGCCGTATGGAAGGATCTCACGCCGTTGGAGGTCGTCAATCTGTACTTCGATGAGAAAAAGCGGGTGTCGCTGGCTGCGTCTACCGGTGTCTACGTCGAGCTGAACGAGATTTCCCTGTAAGGCTTCCATATACTCTTCTCCCATCCCAGCAACGCGCCGGAGGGTCGCTCCCTCCGGCGTGACCCCCCCCCGCTAACAGGGGGTCACTACCTACAAGATAGCCGGTTAGGGGGTCAGTTATGGAAGGAAAGGAGAACATCGTTCTTTATGACTGGCTGTCATTTACAAGCAAGAATCACTCACCGGAACAGCTGATAGAAGCACTGGGTCTGACGCACTGCCCGTGGCAGGAGACAAAGGGCGCGCACGGCTACCGTGACCGCAAATATTTTAGCTGTATCAGTGTCCATTACAATGGCCGCGAGGATATGGGCGTATGGGTGGAGCTGTCCGGCCAAGGCTGCCGGACATTTGAATCCCTCTCAAGTAAGAGCTGGGAGGATGTCTTCGGCTGGATCAATGCTCAGCAGCTGAAGATCACTCGTCTGGACGTGGCCTTTGACGATCATACCGGCATCCTTGACATCAACCAGATCGTGGATGATACGCGGATGCAGCGCTACGTCAGCCGCAGCGACTACTGGGAAACAGTCCTCAGCTCCAAGGGCTCCACCGTACAGATCGGCAGTCCGAAAAGCAAGGTACTGATCCGTATCTATGATAAAGCCGCAGAGCGGGGCTGTGAGGCCGGTACGCACTGGAACCGCGTAGAGCTTCAGCTCCGCGATGATCGGGCGCTCCAATTCACCAAGATACCGCTGATCGTAGGCGAGGCGTTCTCCGGCGTGCTGCTGAATTATCTGCGGTACGTCATACCGGATGATTCCGACAGCAACAAATGGCGCTGGCAGATGACGGACTACTGGTTGGATATGCTGGAGGTCGTGACGCCCATCAGGATATACACGGCCCCGGGCATGGACTATAACGTGGATCGCTGCCGCGAGTATGTGGTCAATCAGGCCGGAAACGCCATAGACGCCCTGATCCGGATCTACGGCATCCACGATTTTCAGCACATGATCGCCACACGGCCCAGCTCACCGAACCCCAAATATGAGCGGCTGGTGCAGCAGTTTAAGATGAACAGGCTCTCGGCGCTGGCCGGACAGTATATGACATGAACGAATTTCAGATATTCTATGCGGTGTGGCGATGTTTCCGTCATACATGGTACAAGTACAGGAGGAAGATCATGCGATTCTGGGACAGGCTCAAGTGGGCGATGATCGGCGGCTTTGGCTATATGCTGGGCCGGTTCCTGTTTGAGTACCTCCGCCAATTTACAGGAGGGTAAATCATGGCAAAGAACAACATCCGCTCCGTCCGGTTCTCGGACGAGATGATAGAGATCATCAACCAGCAGATCGGCGACAACTTCACCCAGAAGTTTGAGCGCATGGTCTACAACTGCTATATGCTGCTGCCGGAGAAGCAGTCGCAGGCCGACAGGCTGGATACGCAGATCAAGGAAAAGCGCGAGGCGCTGAACAAGCTGCAGGACCGCTACTATGCCGGTGCCCAGTTCCTGAATGCGTTGGAAGCGCGGCTGCGTGATCTGAATTATCTGTTTGACGCGCAATCGTAACACATCAACCGCACGCTGCGGCGCGGATCAGATCTCGCAGCAGCTCCGCAGCGTGTTACATGGCGGGGTGTGAGTAAAGGTAGCTGGCTGGATTCTCACTCCAGAGATGGAGGTTCGACTCCTCCCCCCGCAACCATTAAATCTAAGAAAGGAGGGCACTGCCGAGACTTCTTCCACCACCACCGTTGCTACCATTCTTGGTAACACCACTACGCTGGCCGATCTGGTCAAGTCCGTCTGGGACATCATGACCGCCAATCCCATTCTGACGCTGTTCATCTGCGCCGGTCTGGTGACTCTGGGCTTTTCCATCTTCCGGAGAGCCAAGCGCGCCGCACGCGGCTGATGCCGCAGGTAAGGGGTGTGGGGACCGCCCCACACCCCTTTTCTCATGGAGGTAATTATGACTGAATTTCTAACAGGTGTCTGCCGCCTGATCTCCGGCGTCTTTGGCGCTGTGTTTGCCCAGCCGGTGCTTGCTTTTTTCATGACGACCATGCTGATGGCCGTGGTGGCGGGCCTGTTTTTATATATCTATCGAAACTCAAAACGATTCTAAGTGAGGTATTGCTATGCTCAAGATTCTGGTGACCGGTGCGGTCTACATGGTATGTCTGTTCATTCTGGTGCTGGCGGCCTGCCTGATGATCTGGGTGATCACCCGCCTGCTGCGCTGGCTGTTCCCTCAGCGCTTCGGCGGTAAGGCTCCGGCGAAGAAGCCGAAGAAGGTCAAGAAGGTCGTCCTGACAGAGCCGGATGAGGAGGATGAAGTATGACTACGACGCTTGACCTCGCGCGGACGCTTTTGCTGGTTTGGGCTCTTCTGACATTCCTTGCCCTGTCCTTTTATCTTTGGTGGGACGCTTTTATCAAGCCCATCGTTGGTTGGATCAAGAAGCGTAACACAGACAGATCTCAGCTGCTCGACGCCAGGTCGAGAAAATGTGTTACACAAGAAAGCAGCGCCCAGACGGACGCTGCCCTCAAGTAAGTTAGCTGCGGAGCTTACGTCCCGCTATGGACATGATCGCCAAGATCAGCAGCAGCGGGTTACTGACGATGATCTTGATCGCGTTCCATTGATGCGCTCCTTTCTTTGCAGTTCATCCCCCGCCTTACGGCGAGGGATGAGGGTCAATCCTTTCGGCTATTCAATTCCTGCTCGATGGCGTCTATGGTGGCCTGTGCGTCTCGTTGGTCCCGCTCGATCTCCCGCGCCTCGGCGCGCTTGAGGTACTTCACGAGCTTTACGACAAGAACGATAATAGTGACAATTACGGCGATTGTTAGCAGAAGACTAATTAAGCTGAAGATCATCCCAGGTATATCAGCGATAATCATAGTAAATCTCCTTTGAGGTGTTTTTATGAATTATATCTTACGAAAAATGAATTGTAAAGCCTTCATCGGAGTTGTTTTTGCTGTTGTCCTGATCCTGCTTTGCTCTGTGCGCGCCTATGCCGCGTACACAATGAAGAAAATCCCCAATTTCTGGTTTGATAAGAAATATGTCTTTGTTGCTGAAAATATCTCGCCCAGAAGCTCCGATCTGTCCTCTGTCAATATAAGCTATGACAGTCTTGCCGATCTGGTTTACTATTGCAACGAACACGGTTTGAGCACTTCCCTTGTTTACAATAGCGCAATATCCAAGTATGTGGGCTTTGTAAATGATACTGGACTTGACATCAAAAATTTTGGGGTTACGTCCTTGCATGGTTTGCTCGGTAATGTGGACGGCAAAGTCTACGTTGCGGAGCGCACGGAATCCGGCAGCAGCACGGTCTACAACATCTATAACTTTGTGCAGACCACCATCAACGAGCATACCATGTCCAGCGGCTCCACGCCCACCACGCCGGTGATTCCCTCGACATGGACGGATCATCAGCTGCTGGAGAAGATCTATGACCGGCTCTATTATCTGAAGGAGTATGCCTCCATCGCCAACGGCTACTTGTCCAATCTTGGCTGGATCGCCATCGACATCCGGAACTACATTTCGGATAACGTGGTGCCTGCTCTGTCTGCCATCAACAGCAACATCAGCAGCTTTATGACCGCTGCCGTCTCCGGCCTTGACGGTATCTCCGGCCGCCTGACCTCCATACAGTCCGCGTCATGGGCGTCAGTGGACGTAGAGAACCGTATCTATTCCGGCCTGTCGGACATCAGCCAGCAGCTGGGCAGCGTCATCAGCAACGGCGCGGTGCAGATCAACGCGACCTCGCTGGAAAGCCGGTTGGACAAGCTGATCTCCATGTACCGCAAGGTCAACAGCGTGGTGTTGGACACGGCTTCCATCAATTACGGCATCATCACGGATGCTGTGGGCGGCGAGCTGACATACGCCAAGTTCTGGGGCAATACGGTCCTCAACAACACCTATTTCCTGTATGCATCACATATCGCCTATGACGTTGCGAGCAATGCCGGTATGAAGTCTTACCAGATCGCCAATGTGCCGCTGCGTAGCGTTTCCCTTGGTTCCAGCATCCCCAGCTACATTTCGGCAAGCGATGATCTGTCGGGCGGCGTGTGGCGTGACACCTCCTCCGCCAGCTATGTGATCTCCGATACCTTCATTCCGTCCTCCGGAAAGTATATGCAGCGCGTCAAGTCCACCGCCTATGACGGTACGGAAAACTGGCGGATGGTAGACAAGGACGGCATCACAAAGCTGTTCTTCTGTGCGGATACTGCATTTGAGAACATCTCCGCAAACCTGTCCTGCTGGGCCTCCGACACCGGCTTTACCTATTCGCCGTTCAATGCCGCTTTTAATGGCCAGCCCAATGATGGTGCAACTTCCTATGTTGGCCGGTTTACAGTCTGGCAGCGCAATATCCGGTTCATGACGGCGGCCTATGCCACGGTGGAGGAATGGAAAGCCCACCTCGCGGAACTGGCCGAGGCCGGTACGCCGCTGACGGTGCTTTTTGTGCCGACCACCGTGGAGTCTACCGATCTGGACAGCGCCATTATCCAGATCCCTGAGGGGACCAGCACATTGAACGCGCCCTCCATCCGCGTCACCGGCCAGTATGAGACATACGAGAGCTTCACCAAGACGGCGGATATCATCGCCGCCATTGACCGGATCAATGTGGGCGGCGGCGATATGACCGCTGTGACGTCCCGCCTCGATCGGATCCTTGCAGAGCTGCAAAACACCTCCGGCTCTGCCAGCTGTGAGCATACCTATGAGCAGCACATGGAGCAGGAGGCCACCTGCACGCTGCCTGGTCTGCTGGTGTCCACCTGCACCAAATGCGGCGACAGCTCCTCGGAGATCATCGATCCGCTGGGCCACGACTGGATCCTGACCAAGGCGGCGGATTACGGTGTGGCCGAGGATACGGAGGTGGTCGCGCTGGCCGCTGCCAGCAGCGAGACGTTACCGGCCACCTTCTGGGAGTCTGTCTATCAGCGCCGGTCTGACGGCGGCTTCGGCAGCTCCGGTTTCGGCGATTCCGGCAGCTGGTCCAGCGCCGAGGAGATGGCAAGCGCCTATGATGCCTTTGTAGCCGGACTGCCTGCCAGCGGCTACGACAGCGCCGGTACGCTGCTCTGGCAGCCGAAGTGGACGGATGTCAATCCTGCTTATGCATCTCGGTTCGTAGTTGCCTGCTCTGATAATGCGGCACTTCTTACACTTGATAGTAATTGCAATCCCGTTTATGGAGAGTCTGATTTCTACTCGGTCACGCTTGATGGCTCTACTATCTCTGTGTCTGCTGCTGTTTCTTCTGACCAATGGGTCAGTCTTGGATCGACCAACCGTTTCTTTGCGCCTATGAATGGGTATTATACTTTGCTCAGCACACCGGTTGCGTATGCGTCTTGGACTTATAAAGATGGTAGAAGCGGTAGTGGTTTTTATAATGGCTGGAAAGCGGAAGCATTGGGAACAAGGACTGCGGGAAAAGAGCTTGCTGCTAGGTTTGCCTATCAGTATTCCGATTATTTGAAGGTCACGTCCAATTATCAGCTATCTGTTGCTTTTTATGCACCGACTTTTCAAATCATCCCTGCTGACGCCTCTGTTTCCACCAACTACGCAAGCAGCACACGCCCCCACAACTTCGATGATACTACCATCATTGACGAGACGGCCAACACCTTCTATGACATGGCAGCGGGCAGCACTTACACCATGTCAAAGTGGTCCTATGACTACCTTACCCGCACCTACACCGTCACGCTGGAGGATGAAACCACCGTTACCGTGCAGTACGGGGAGCAGGCCATGATCGTCACCAACGGCGCTGCTGCCAACAGCTATCCGTATTCCGTCCCGTCTGGCGGCGGCACAGATCCCGATCCCGATCCTGACACGCCCTCGGCCTACGATGTCTATACCTGCTCCCGCTGCGGCCGGACCTACGAGGACCGCACCGGCAATGGTGCGCCGGACGAGGATTACAGCACCGGCTCCATCTCTCAGCTGGTGGTCAGGGTGTTCAGTAAGCTGGGTACATTCGCTGGTAAGCTCATCGGCTTCCTTGTCCATCTGTTTGACAAGGCCCTCGGCAGCGTGGATCATGTGATCTCCAAATTCAACGACTACACGGCCCAGATCAGCGGCTTTGGCGGTGACTATCCGGTATGGCTCACCGGCTTCTGGGCGGTGCTGCCGTCTGAATTGCAGGTTGCCCTGACGTTCGCCGTACTCTGTATGGTGCTGGGTGTTGTGGGAAAGAAGCTGTTCTTCTCGTAATACAAACCGGCGCCGCTGCGGATCTGATCCGGCGTACCTGAAGATCTATCTTGTGTGACAGGAGGTATTCCATGTCTATCCTGCTTGAGCCGCTGCGCGCGCTCCTGAATATGATCACCAGCCTGATCAACGGCCTGATCGTCGGCTCCCTGCATTTCATCCTCAATCTGCTGGACGGTCTGGACGACGTGGACAGCCTGCTGGATCATACAGTCAGCTCCGTGTCCGGCTTCTTCACCGCCATCGTCGATTTGGGCGCGTCTCTGTTCCCATTCGTGCCCGCCGAGTGGCTGGCCATTATTGAAGCGGCGCTGATCGTGCTGGTCATCGGCGTCATCATCAAAAGGAGGGTGTTCTGATGCAGAGCCTCGGTGAAGTGCTGCTGTCCGCCTTGCAGATCTTCCAGATCGAATTCACCATAGACGGCCTGACGTTTTCTCTGTGGGGCGTGTTCCTCTGGCTGATCGTGGCCGGTGCGGTGATCTACCTGATCGTGAAATGGAGTGATGATACTTGAGATGCCTACACCTGACTGCGGCGCTGCTGGTACTGGTGCTTATGCTGACCGGAAACGCTTATGCCGCAACGGTCGGCGGTACTTCTCCGACCGCAGAGGATATCCCCGAATGGGCGCTGCGTCCCGCGCTGGAGCCGGACGAGGAACCGGCGTCAGAGCAGGGCTATACCACGATCTATAACGCGGACGGTACGCTCCGGTATACGGATGATCCAAGCATTATCTATACCGTCAGCGAGGACACGGGCGAGTTCCTGTCCAAGCCGTTCGAGAGCTATTCCGTGACAGAGGGCTTTCTGCTGCTGTTCCTGATCGGCGGCTTCTGCTGGGTTCTCTGGAAGATCATCAAGGAGGTGTTTTGATGGGCGCTGTTGTGGCTGAGTTCTTTCAGATCGTGGGCGTGGACGCAGTCCCGCCCTCCAATATGGCGGAGCTGATTCCGTACCTGCTGACGGTCTTTGTCAGCATCGTTCTGGTGGTCTGCGTGTTCCGGATCGTGGGCGCTATCGCCGCCGCGCTGGTCAACTGGCGGAGGTTCTGACATGGCCCTGCTTGTGATGATCGGTCTGGGCTTTGTGCTGGTGCTCTGTCCTACCGTCCGCTGCGCGTTCTTCCATCCGGTGAAGCTGGTGCGCTACGGCGCGGCGGATCTGTTCGCCTACATCAGGTACCAGCGCTGGAATGAATGCAAGACCGGCGAACTGGTGGCCTATGTGGGCCTGTTCGGCAAGGGCAAGACGCTTTCCGCCGTCCATAAGGTTGTGTCCATGTACGAACAGTATGACGGGAAAGCCGTCTGGGATAAGGACCGGCAGATGTGGGTAGAGCAGCGGGTCAAGGTGCTGTCCAACGTGGCCCTGTCCATTCCCTATGATGATTTTGTGTCCCTGCAGCAGGTGGTCTATTGTGCCGAGAAGAACGGCCAGTATGACAAGGAGCATGATACCCTCACCGTCACGCTGGTGCTGGGTGACGAGTTCAGCGTTCAGATGAACAGCCGGAATTTCAAAAGCAACATTGATCCGTTGTTTCTCAATACGCTGCTGACCTGCCGCCACTACCATATTTCCATGTACTACACCGCCCAGCGCTTCGGCCATGTGGACGCCCTGCTCCGGCAGGTGACAAGCTGTGTGGTGGACTGCGACAAGCTGTGGCGCTTCCAGCGTCAGAATCTCTATGATGCATGGGAGATGGAGAATGCCACCAATACCCAGCTGCTGACGCCGCTGACACGCCGCTGCTGGTTCGTTACCAACAAGGACTATGCCGCATACGATACGCTGGCCTGTGTGGGCAATCTGCAAAAGTCCTTCAAGGAGGGCGATATGCTGTCCGAGGAGGAAATCCTGTCCTTGCGCCGGAATGAGCAGCAGGCCAACATGGATGGCGTCGTAAAGCCCTCCCGCAAATGGCGGAGGAGCCAGAAGAAATTGAGAAAGTAACACAACAAGGACGCGCTGCAGCGCTGATCCGGACCTTGAGCAGCTGGTCATTGTGTTACATGGGGGCCCCGCGCCAAGGCTTCAGCCGCGCGGGGCCCCTGCCTATGCCGCCTGCTCCGGAGACTGCCAGCCTAATACTCTGCGGGGATAACGGTTCATCCAGTCCTGTACCCGCCGCACGTCCTTTGGCGTCACCTCGTCAAAGTTCGTCCCCTTGGGGAAAAAGCGGCGGATCATACGGTTGTGGTTCTCAACGCTGCCTTTCTCCCATGCGGAATAGCTGTGACAGTAATAAATGGCAAAGCGTTCCCCTTTACACCTGCAACTCTTGATCAGCTGGTCATATCCCATGAATTCGCTGCCGTTGTCGGTGGTGATCGACCGGAATTTCTGCCGGAAGTCCGGCGTTTTCCGTTCCAGCCGGTCGATGGCCCGCCGCACCGTCTCTGCTTTCCGGTCCGGCAGCTTGATAATGATCTCCTGACGGCTCCTGCGCTCCGTCAGGGTCAGCAGCACGCTTTTCCCGCCCTGCCCGCTGACCACCAGATCCATTTCCCAGTGTCCGTACTCCTCGCGCCGGTCAATATGCGCCGGTCTGATCTCGATGCTGGGGAGCTTCGGGTGTGCTACCCGCTGCGCCTTGTCCTCGGTCTTCCTGGGCCGCTTCTTCCGCTTCTCCCACAGGTGCTGATTACCCAGCTTATAGAACACTCTCTTGTCGATGTAGCTGTATAGGGTGCTGACGCAGATGCACGTAGCAAACCGGTATTGCCTTGCCGCTGCCAATGCCGCCGCTGGGGAATACCGGTCTGCGATGATCTTATGCTCGATATAGGCCGCAAAGGCATGGTCGCTGCCGATCTTCAGCGGTCTGCCCTTGGCGGTCTGGTTGTAGTCGTGCTTCTGTTGGCCGCGCTCCGCCGAGTAACGGAGCTTGTCATAGTAGCCGTAGTTATGGAGATACTGCCCGCGCCTGATCTCGTTGTAGATGGTCTGGCGGCAGCAGCCCAGCTTGGCCGCAATATAGCGGACCGGCTTTTTCTCGTCCAGCAGGGTTTGCAGAATGATCCTTTCCTCTTTCGTCATGTAGTGTCCCATGAGCGCCTCCCTTATGTTTCAGGATAGTTCGTGGTCTTCGATGATTGTAACACATTTTCCGGATCCTGGCGCCGGTGCTGCAGCAGTTCCCGTGTTACGCCGCATTCCGCGTCCCCATGATATGAAATTGCGTCAGCAGGACCTGCGGTGCAGGTCCTGTTGGCTACCTGACGCGTGGAAACATCCGTCTGTCAAGACTGCCCGCAAGGGCACTCGCACAAAAAAGCAGCTCCCCCGTGAGAGCTGCTTTTTTCGTGGTCTTGACTGACAGGATATTTCCATGCTACATCGCGCAGCGATACCGCTTTGTCACACACCTCGCCTCCAGCTGCCAGGCATCCGGCACCGCTGTTGTGTTACGGCTCAAGATTGATATTTTTTGTCAGTTGTCCAAATTCTTCTTGACATTCGCCGGCGGACACATTTGTGTCCGCCCCCCTTTGCCGGAGATCATTTCGCTGGGATATCACCGGCAGGCCTCTGACGGCGGTCAGCCGGTGACGGAAGAGGCGGCGACGGCGAATGCCTTGGCAGTGACGCCCTTGGTGTCGTAGCCCTTGCTCATGGTCCTGCCGTCGGCGGCCACACCGCGGACGGTGTAGGTGTAGCTCTCACCGGCGGTCACGCTCTTGTCCGTATAGGACGTACCGCTCACATTACGGGCGATAATGGCCCAGCTGTTGGTGCCGGTGAGCTTGCGGTAGACCACATAGGTCTTGGCGTCCAGTGCGTACTCCCACGTCACCGCGATGCTGGTGCCGCTGGAGCTGGCGGCGGTCATCGTTACGTTGGCGGGCGTGGTGATGGCCTTCGTGACCTGATCGGTGACGCCCTTGGCGTCGTAGCCCTTGCTCATGGTCCTGCCGTCGGCAGCCACGCCGCGGACGGTGTAGGTGTAGGAGATCCCCTTGTCAGCATTGATGTCCTTCCACGCGGTGCCGGCAACGCTGCGGGCCACGATGGCCCAGCTGTTGGTCCCAGTGAGCTTGCGGTAGACCGTATAGGTCTGGGCATTGGCCGCCGCTTCCCACGTCACCAGAATACCGGCGGAATCCGCCTTGGCGGCGGTCAGCGTCACGTTGGCGGGCACGGAGACGGCGGCGGGCACCTTGGCGGTGACGCCCTTGGTGTCGTAGCCCTTGCTCATGGTCCTGCCATCAGCGGCCACGCCGCGGACGGTGTAGGTATAGCTCTCACCGGCGGTCACACTCTTGTCCGTATAAGACGTACCGCTCACATTGCGGGCGATAATGGCCCAGCTGCTGGTACCGGCGGGCTTGCGGTAAATGACGTAGGCGCTGGCGCCCTCCGCCGCGTCCCACGTCACCACGATGCTGCTGCCGCTGACGGCCGCGTTCTTCATGGTCACGTTGGCGGGTACGGTGACGGCGGCGGGCACCTTGGCAGTGACGCCCTTGGCGTCGTAGCCCTTGCTCATGGTCCTGCCATCAGCAGCCACGCCGCGGACGGTGTAGGTGTAGCTCTCACCGGCGGTCACGCTCCTGTCCGTATAGGACGTACCGCTCACATTGCGGGCGATAATGGCCCAACTGCTGGTACCGGCGTGCTTGCGGTAAATGGTGTAGGCGCTGGCGCCCTCCGCCGCCTGCCATGTCACGGTGATGCTGCTGCCGCTGACGGCAGCGTTCTTCATGGTCACGTTGGCAGGCACGGAGACGGCGGCGGGCACCTTGGCGGTGACGCCCTTGGCGTCGTACCCCTTGCTCATGGTCCTGCCATCAGCGGCCACACCGCGGACGGTGTAGGTGTAGCTCTCACCGGCGGTCACGCTCTTGTCCGTATAGGACGTACCGCTCACATTGCGGGCGATAATGGCCCAGCTGCTGGTACCGGCGTGCTTGCGGTAAATGGTGTAGGTGCTGGCGCCCTCCGCCGCCTGCCATGTCACGGTGATGCTGCCTGCGGCAGGGGTGGCCCCCACCAGCTCCACATTACTCGGAACGGCGGCCTTCGGCTCATAGGTAAAGGTATACGCATTGCTGAACCGACTGTAGCTTCCATCGGCCAGGTGGGCACGGATCTTATAGCTGTAGGTATGTCCCTCGGTCTGGAAGAAGTACCCGTCACGGGAAAGCGCATCCCCGGACATTACGGCCATCAGCCCGTAGTAGGGATATTCAGAAGCGGTGTCTTTGTACCAGGGCTGGTATTCCTTCGTGTTTTCGACGGCGGTCCAGCACAGCGTCAACTCGCCGTACTGGTCCACGCGGCCCGTCACCGTGGGACCGGCCACGGAGGAGGGGGCATACTTCATGGCGGCCGTTGTCAAAGGCTGGTTGCCGGAAGAGATCGGGATATTTTTCCAGTCGCTCTGGCTGCCGCTGTAATTCACAGTGGACAGCGCGTTACAGCCGGAAAAGGCCTCCTCATCAATGAAGTCCACCGAGATGGGAATGCTGATCGTGGTCAGGCTGCTGCAGTCGTAGAACATACGCCATGGGATACCGTTGAGATTCTCCGGCAGCGCAACGGAGGTCAGGCTGGTGCAGCGTGCGAAAAGCGCACCGCCGCAGCTCATCAGCCGCTTGGGCAGCTTGACCGTCTTCAAAGACGAGCAAAAGACGCACAGATCGGAGTCGATGTATGTCACATTATCAGGAATGACAAGGGAGGTCAGGCTGGAACACCCGGAGAACACATCGTATCCGATCCACTTCAGACTGTTGGGCAGGGAGACGGAGGTCAGGTTGCTGCAAAGGTAGAAGGCGAAGTTTCCGATACTGGTGATCCCCTCGTTCACCACGAGCCGCTTGATCTTCAGCCGCAGCGCGTCGCTGCCCCACGGCGCATTGTAGTAGGGCGCGGTATCGGAACTCTTATAGTTCGCCATTTCGCCCTTGCCGCTAAGAGCCAGCGTTCCGTCGCTGGACAGGCTCCATGTCACGCTTTCGCCGCAGCTGCCGCTGTTGTCGGCGGCCACGCCGTTTCTACCACCCCTAACGGGACGGCGCTCAGCAGCATCACCGCTGCCAGCAAAATGGATAGCAATCGTCTCTTCAAGGTAAGTCTCTCCCTTCTGTTTTGCGCTTTGCAGCACATTCTGTAGGTCCATTATAACGCGCTTTTGTGCAAAACAATATGCTGGCTGCATAGTATTTGCCTTTTTTCGGCAAAAACTTAAAATTTTAGGAACAACTCTGCCGATTTGCACATTCGGCCCGCCCCGCAAAAAACCGCCGCCCGATGCACGGTGGCGATTGACGGCGCGGCGGCGGATTGTGTATAATAAACGGCAGAGTACGCAGAAAGGGAGGATGCCGCATGGAGCTGCGCTTTGAAAACGGCAGATACACAGACAGCGAGGGCCGCGTGATGCTGGACCCCACCGTATATCCGGACTGGCAGATCGGCGCGGCGGCGGAGCGCACGCTGCCGCCGGTGGAGGAGCTCCGACGCCGGATGGGCCTTCTGCCGGAGGAGCTGATCCCCCACGGCAAAACGCCGAAGCTGGACTTCCTGCGGATCATGGAGCGTCTGAAGGACCGTCCGGACGGCAAATATATCGAGGTCACTGCCATCACCCCCACGCCGCTGGGGGAGGGAAAATCCACCACGTCGCTGGGCCTCATCGAGGGGCTGGGCCGCTTGGGCAAGAACGTGGGCGGCTGCCTGCGCCAGCCCTCCGGCGGCCCCACCATGAACGTGAAGGGCTCCGCCGCCGGCGGCGGCAACGCGCTGCTGGTGCCCATGACTGAGTTTTCGCTGGGCCTGACCGGCGACATCAACGACATCATGAACGCCCACAATCTGGCCATGACGGCGCTGAACGCCCGTATGCAGCACGAGCGCAACTACGATGATGCCCAGCTGGCCCAGCGCGGCCTGCGCCGTCTGGACATCGACCCTCAGCGGGTCCAGTGGAGCTTTGTGCTGGACTTCTGCTGCCAGGCGCTGCGGAAAATGCGTATCGGCCTGGGCGGCGGACGGCTGGACGGCTATCCCATGGACACCTGCGCCAACATCGCCGTCAGCTCTGAGCTGATGGCCATTCTGGCGGTGGCACAGGACCTGCCGGACCTGCGCCGCCGCATCGGCGACATCGTGCTGGCCTATGACCGGCAGGGCCGCCCCGTGACCGCGGAGGATCTGGAGGTGGCCGGCGCCATGACGGCGTGGATGCGCCACACCATCGATCCCACCCTGTGCTACACCGTGGAGCATCAGCCGGTGCTGGTCCACGCCGGCCCCTTTGCCAACATCGCCATCGGCCAGTCATCCATCATCGGCGACCGGCTGGGCGTCAAGCTGTTCGATTACCATGTGACCGAGTCCGGCTTTGCCGCCGACATCGGCTTTGAAAAATTCTGGAACGTGAAATGCCGCCTGTCCGGCCTGAAGCCGGACGTGTCGGTGCTGGTGGCTACCGTCCGCGCCCTGAAGATGCATGGCGGCGGCCCGCAGGTGGTGCCGGGACGCCCTCTGCCGGAGGCCTACACGCGGGAGGATCTGTCCCTGCTGGAGCAGGGCTGCGCCAACCTGCTGCATCATGTGTCCATCATTCGAAGCTCCGGCATCACGCCGGTGGTCTGCCTGAACCGCTTCCATACGGACACCGACGCAGAGCTGGCGCTGGTGCGCCGCATCTGCCAGACCCATGGCGTCCGCTGCGCCGTGTCCGACCACTGGCGCTATGGCGGCGCAGGGGCGGAGGAGCTGGCCCGCGCCGTGCTGGACGCCTGCGAGGAGCCGTCCGAGCTGCGGTTCCTCTACCCTGACGACCTGCCGCTGCGGCAGCGGGTGGAGCGCATCGCCCGGGAGGTCTACGGCGCGGACGGCGTGGACTGGTCGCCGCTGGCGGCGGAGAAGGCCGCGCGGTTTGAGAGCGACCCCCGCTACGCCGATTACTGCACCATGATGGTAAAGACCCACCTCTCCCTGTCCCACGATCCTGCGCGGAAGGGTGTGCCCACCGGCTGGCGTCTGCCGGTACGGGACGTGCTGGCGTACTGCGGCGCACGGTTTTTGTGCCCCGTGGCGGGGGACATCTCCATGATGCCCGGCACCGGCTCCGATCCGGCCTACCGTCGGGTGGACGTGGACACGCGGACCGGTGATGTCACCGGCCTGTTTTGAGAGAGGAGCGGCCTATGGACGATACACAAAGGAGCTGTCGGGCGTTTACGGAGCTGCTGGCCTCTCCGTCCCCCACGCCCGGAGGCGGCGGCGCAGCGGCACTCACTGCCGCCGTCGGCGCGGCGCTGGGCGGCATGGTCTGCGCCCTGACGGTGGGGAAAAAGCAGTACGCGGCGGCGGAGCGGGAGCTGTGCGCCGTCATGGCGGACTGCGCCGCCCTGCGGGAGGAGCTGTTGGCGCAGGTGCAAGCCGATGCTGACGGCTTTTTGCCGCTGGCGGCGGCCTATGCGCTGCCCAAGGATGACCCTGCGCGGCGGGAAAAGCTGGCGCAGGCCTCTGCGGCGGCCTGTGCCGCGCCGCTGAAGATCATGGCGCTGTGTTGCCGTGGGTTGGATGCCATGGCAGTGCTGGCGGAAAAGGGCTCCCGTCTGGCGGTGTCCGATGCCGGCTGCGGCGCGGCTATTTTGGGGGGTGCCCTGCGGGCCGCGTCCCTGAATGTATTGGTGAACACGCGGGCCATGGGGGACGCGGGCGCGGCGCTGAACGCGCGATGCCTGTCCCTGCTGGACCGCGGAGAAGCGGCGGCGAACGCCGTATTTCTGCAGGTAAAAAACAGCCTGCTGTAAGGAGGAATGCCCATGGCAAAGCTGCTGACGGGACGGGAAGCGGCGGCGGCGCTGACCGCTGCGGGAAAGGAGCGGGCGGCGGCGCTGGCCCGACGCGGTATCGCGCCGAAGCTGGTGCTCCTGCGCTGCGGCGGTGAGGCGGCGGAGCTGGCTTATGAGCGGGGCGCATCAGCCCGTGGAGAAAAGACCGGCGTGACCGTGGAGGTCCGCGCCCTGCCCGCCGATGTGACGCGGGAGGCCCTGCTGGCCCAGCTGGACGCCGTCAACGGCGATCCCACCGTCCACGGCTGCCTGCTGCTGCGCCCGCTGCCGTCCCATCTGCGGCCATGGGAGCAGGAGATCTGCGACCGGCTTTTGCCGGAAAAGGATGTGGACGGCATGACGTCGGCTTCCGCCGCCGCCCTCTATCTGGGCCGTCCTCAGGGCTTTGCACCCTGTACGGCGGAGGCCTGCCTTGTCTTGCTGGACCATTACGGCATCGACTGCGCCGGAAAGCGGGCCGTGGTGATCGGCCGCTCACCGGTGGTGGGCCGGCCCGCCGCCATGCTGCTGCTGGCGCGGAATGCCACGGTGACGATGTGCCACACCGCCACCCGCGATCTGCCCCGCATCACGGGAGAGGCGGACCTTCTGGTGTCGGCGGCAGGCTGTCTCGGCTGCCTGACAGCGGCTCACGTCCGTGCCGGACAGACGGTGCTGGACGTATCCATGAACTGGGACGCGGCCCGCGGCTGCATGGCGGGCGACGCGGACTTTGATGCCGTGGCGTCCCTTGTGGACGCCATCACACCGGTGCCCAACGGCGTGGGCGCGGTGACAAGCTCGGTGCTGATGCACCATGTACTGACGGCGGCGGAGCGCGCCGCGGAGGGAGGCGGCCAATGAATCTCTTTACTCCTGCGGAAACGGTGACCAACTATGCCGCCATCGGCGCCGCCAAAGCGCGGCAGCCTTTGGGCAAGCTGCTGGTCCTCAGCATACTGGCGGGAATGCTCATCGGCTTTCCCGTCTGCGTCACCAATATGGCCTGCTACGCCATGCCCACCGGCAGCCTGATCCGCATCGTGGCGGGTGTGCTGTTCGCCTTCGGGCTGGGAACGGTGGTGCTCTCCGGCGCGGAGTTGCTCACCGGCAATACGCTTATCATCATCAGCGTGCTGGATCGCCGCGCCGCGGTGTCCGGGATGCTGCGGAACTGGCTGATCGTCTATCTCGGCAACTTCCTTGGCTCGCTGCTGGTGGCCGTTGTCTGCGCCCGCTTCGGCTGGCTCGGCGGCAACGGCAGTCTGGCGGCCTTCACCCTGCGTCTGGCAGTGAGCAAGATGACCATGCCCTTTGAAAACGCCTTCTTCATGGGGGTGCTGTGCAACATTCTGGTGACGCTGGCGGTGCTGCTGAGCCTGTCGGCCAAGGATGTGGCGGGCCGTTTTCTGGGGGCGTGGGTGCCGGTGATGTTCTTCGTGGTGGCAGGCTTCAGCCACTCCATTGCGGACATGACCTACTGCGCGCTGGGCCTGTTCGGCAGGGCGGTCCCCGCCTGTGCTGACGCGGCGGTGAACGCCGGCGTGGACCTGTCGCTTCTCACATGGAACCGCTATTTTTGGGGAAATATGCTGCCGGTAACGCTGGGCAATGTGCTGGGCGGTCTGCTGGTGGGCTGCGGCGCGTGGTACTGCTTCCTGCGCGGCGAAAAACGGGCATAACGGAGGAGCTATGAATCTTTTTCTGACATTGGCGTATCTGTTTTTTATCGGCTCGGTGCTGGGCTGGGTGCTGGAGCTGTTCTACCGGCGCTTTATCTCCGGCGCCAATCCCGAGCGCAAGTGGATCAACCCGGGCTTCTGCGTGGGACCCTATGTGCCGCTGTACGGCTTCGGCCTGTGCATCCTGTTCGTGCTGGCGGCCATCGGCGATGCCCACGGTATCCACACGGTGGGCGACAAGCTGCTGCTGTTTCTGGGTATGGCGGTGAGCATGACGGTCATCGAGTACATCGCCGGTATCATGTCTCTGAAGGTCATGCATGTCCGCCTCTGGGATTACAGCAACCAGTGGGGCAACATTCAGGGTCTGATCTGCCCACAGTTCTCTTTGATTTGGGCGGCGGCCAGCGCGGGCTACTATTTTCTGGTACATCCGTATATCCTTGACGCGCTGAAGTGGCTGTCGGAAAACCTTGCGTTTTCCTTCGTGATTGGCTATTTTTTCGGTGTTTTTACCATCGATGTGGTCTATTCCGCGCACCTTTTGACTCGTATCCGCCAGTTTGCCAAGGAGAACGAGGTGGACATCAAGTTCGAGCGGCTCAAGTCCCACATCCGCAGCCGTCAGGACGAGCGCCGCGAGAAAGCCAACTTCCTCTTCGCCTTTCGGTCCAGCCACTCGCTGGCCGAGCACCTGCGTGAGGCACAGGAGGCCTGGGAGGAGCGGCGCAAGGGCGAGCGCAAGTAGGGCCTTCGCCCGCGGCACAGCATGGTATGCGATAAAAGCATTGATATAACAGGAGGTGTAAAGTGGATAACATTTACAGCAAAAAGCCGGAGGAGTGCCACTACTCCTTCACCCAGCACACGGCGTGCGAGTTCTTTCCGTGCCATAAAACAGCCCATCCGGAGGATTTCAACTGCCTGTTCTGCTACTGCCCGCTGTACACGCTGGGCAGTCATTGCGGCGGAAATTTTGTCTATCTGGACAACGGTGTGAAGGATTGCTCCGGCTGCCTTGTGCCCCACGGGCGCGGCAGCTACAGCTACATCATGAAGAAGTATCCGGAGCTGATGGAGCTGGCGAAGAAAAATCGCTGAAACGGCGCAAAAGCAGCGGAAACCGGCAGGTCATCCCGCCGGTTTCTGCTGTTTTTCCGTGATCACCTGTGCAAAGCCCGCGGCGAACAGCCGTGCAGCACGAAGCGCCTCGTCCAGCGAGTTGCCGGCGGTGCCGATCTCCACCAGCATACTGCCGGTGGTCAGATGCTGGTTGTAGTTGGAGTTCCGCAGCGTCATGGGCCGCATCAGGGTGGGGGACAGCTCCGTCAGACGCTGCTGTACCGCCGCGGCCAGCTTTACATTCTCCAACCAGTGGTCGTTATTGCTGCCCATGACGAGACTGATCTGGGCGCAGTGGGGATCCTCCCGCGTGATGACCTTGTACTGGTGGCCCGCCTTATCCTCAATGGCGTCCCGATGCACGTCCAGCACGAAGGAGAGGGTGGGATATTTTTCCAGATAGCCGCGGATGGCCTCCGCCGCCCGCTCATAGGCCCCATCGTAGGCGGGGTCGTCGTACAGCACCCGATCGTGGAGCACGGAGATCCCGTAGGACGACAGCGCGGCGGCGATCTCGTCCCCTATGCGGATCATGTTCACAGCGGCGTCCGCCGTGCGGCAGGTGCCGGTGGGCACATATTCCTGCCCCTTTGGCATGGTATAGGCCTCGCTGCCGTGGGTGTGGATGATCAGCACCTGCGGCGCATCGTCGGACAGCGCGGCGGCAAAGGTACCGTCGAACTGGGAAGGGTCCAGCGTCTTGGTGGAGTTATTTTTGATGAACACGTCTCCCACCTGCACGAAGCCGGAGGGGGAGGCGGGGGCGATGGTCTGGGCGGCGGCACCGTTGTCCTCATAGTCCGCCGCGTCCGGTTGAGCGGCGGGCGTCTCCGCCGGAGGAAGCGGAGCGGGGGACGCCTCCTCCGGTTCTGGCGTCTCGGGCTCGGGAAGGGCGGCCACCTCCGCCCATGCCGACAGCAGCAGGGGAGATTCCCGCAGGGCCAGCATGGCCGGCAGGGAAAGAGCATCGGCGGGGGCCAGATCCCCCAGCTCCCAGCGCAGCAGAAGCTCCGGCAGGCGCAGAGAGCCGCCTGCGGCGGACACGGCCTCCCGCAGGCTGTCGCTGCCCGCAGCGGCGGCAGTGATCCACAGGGTGACGACGGCCAGCGTCATGGCGGCCAGCCGCCGGAAACGGTCCTTTTTCACGGTGATCCCTCCTCGCTGTACAGACAAGCCTATGCGCCGGAGGGGCGGGATATGATTTTCCCCTTGCCAAACGGGAGGAAGGATGCTATGATGAGAGCATAACATATCGGACTCATATAGTCCCGCGGCAGCGGCGCGGGACGTTTCTACGGAGCCGCCGACGGTTCCACTATGGGTGTTCTGACAGGATGTCAGGACGCCCTTTATTTTTTGCATGGGAGGCATGACGTATGACACAGATCCTGCGGGGCAATATCATCCACGCGCCGAAGATGGGAGAGCTGTCCATTCTGGAGCACAGCTATATGGTGCTGGAGGACGGGGTGATCCAAGGCGTCTATCCGCAGCGGCCGGAGGGGCTGGAGCAGGCGGAGGTGCGGGACTACGGCGACCGGCTGCTGATGCAGTCCTTCGTGGATATGCACCTGCACGCGCCCCAGTATCCCATGCTGGGCATGGGAATGGATCTGCAGCTGCTGGACTGGCTGAACACCTATACCTTCCCCACGGAGGCGCGCTTCGCCGACGCAGACTATGCCCGCCGCGTGTACCGGCGGCTGGCCGGCGACCTCATCACCAGCGGCACCACCCGGGTGTGTATGTTCTCCTCGCTGCACACGGAGGCCACCTGGATCCTCATGGACGAGCTGGAGCGGGCAGGCGTCACCGGTTATGTGGGCAAGGTGAACATGGATCGCAACGGCCTGCCCGGCGTTTTGCAGGAGACCACGGAGGAATCCATCCGTGAGACGGTGCGGTGGCTGGAGGGCTGTCATTTTCAACACGTCAAGCCCATTCTCACGCCGCGCTTCACCCCCAGCTGCACCGATGAGCTGATGGCGGCGCTGGGGAAGCTGGCGCAGGAGCGGGGGCTGTACGTCCAGTCCCACCTGTCGGAGAACACCCGCGAGATCGAATGGGTGCGCGAGCTGCACCCCGACTGCCGGCAGTATTGGGAGACCTACGACAAGTACGGCCTGTGGAAGGACCACACGGTAATGGCCCACTGCGTCCACTCCGATGAGCGGGAGCGCAGGGCCATTCGCAACGCGGGCGTGGTGGTGGTCCACTGCGCCGACTCCAATGTGAACATCTGCTCCGGCCTGTGTCCCGTGCGGCAGATGGTGAACGAGGGGCTGTGGGTCACGCTGGGCAGCGACATCGCCGGCGGCGCGCAGCTGCCCATGTACAAGGTCATCACCATGTCCATCCGCACCTCCAAGGCGCGGCGAGTCACGGACGGGTGGCACCCCGATTTCCTGACGGTGCCGGAGGGCTACTATCTGGGCACCACGGCAGGCCACCGCTACTTCGGCGCGGGAGAGGGCTTCGCGGCAGGCGACCGGCTGCACGCGGTGGTCATCGACGATGGAGATTTCCCCGAGGCCAGCCATCCGCTGTCGGTGCGGGAGCGGTTCGAGCGGGCCATCTATATGACCCACCGGCACAACATCGTGTCCGTCTGGTCCGACGGGCGGGAGGTGGTCCGGCGGTAAGCGGACGGCTCAGCGCTTCGCGGCTGTATAGACGCTCTATTATACTGAATATTCTGCATAAACCAGTTGTAAAACGCGGGAAAGTATGATAATATACTATACTGCTGAACAGCGGCGCAGTATCCTAGTCAGATCTGCCGTCTTCTGAAGAGGGGCCTAAAAATCCCTTAAAGGGCACAACTGTGAAACCTCTGGTGCTTGCTTCTTACGCCCAGTTTGGGGTGGGTGCTGGAAGGGAGGCGCGGCAATTACCGTGCCTGCGGCCGTAGGGCGCTCTCCAATGGCATGGAGGACCCGACCCTGCGGTCGTGGAGACCTGCTGTTGTGCACAGGCGTACTCCCTTTGTGGTCAGCGACCTGTGTACGAAGCAGATTGCGAACCTGCATCGCGGTGCTACCCGGCCTTGTGCCGTGAACGCTGTGTGCAGAGTAGCCTGCCTTGCGTGGGCAGGGTGGATGGGAGAGTCAACGCGTCAGGTCCCCGGCCAGGGACGCAGCGCTATTTCCCTGAAACCCTGTTTGCAAAAGAGGATAAGAGATGGTTTGACTGCGGTGGAAATCACCTAGGCTGTCCTGACGGGGCGCCGGTGGGATTGCAGTGCGGACTAAGTGGCAGTCGGGTCTCACGGCGGGCAACACCGTGACGCAGCACCGAAGGGGAAACCGCCTTTATCGGCGACGAGAGGTGTGCTGCGGGGAAATCCAACCCGTACCTAAGCCGCAAGATTTACTCCCGGGGCTGCCCTGTTCAGCATTTTTCTATCTTATGGAATAAGCGAGGTTTGTCACTTGGCAGACAAGGATAAAAAGAAGAAAAGGAAGCAGGGGAGCTGGCCCCTGCGGGTGTTTTTGCTGGCGGTGTCGCTCAGCGCCGTGCTGAGCTTTTTCTCCTCCACGGCGCTGGAGGGCACCGGCTATGTGGTGTCGTTCACCGTGCTGGCCGTGTTCATCGGACTGGGCATCGTGTTCGATATGGTGGGCGTCGCCGTGACGGCGGCAGACCCCAGGCCCTTCCACTCCATGGCCGCCCACAAGGAAAAGGGCGGACGGGAGGCCATCCGCCTTTTGCAGAATGCCAATCAGGTCAGCTCTGTGTGCAACGATGTGGTGGGCGATATCTGCGGCATCGTCTCCGGCTCCACGGCGGCGGTGATCGTGGTCCAGCTTCAGCGGGACTTCAGCACCACATCCGTTCTCATCTCCATCGGCGTGACGGCGCTGATCTCCGGCATTACCATCGGCGGCAAGGCGCTGGGCAAAAGCGTGGCCATCAACGACTGCACCAAGGTGGTCTACCGCGTGGCGCGGATCATGAACGCGCTGCATCTGTGAAAAAAGGAGCGGATTCGCTTTGGTTTTGGAAACGATACATTCTCCGGCAGACGTCAAAAAGCTCACCGAAAAGCAGACGGAGCTGCTGTGTCTGGAGCTGCGGCAGTTTCTGGTGGAGCAGATCTCCCGCACCGGCGGACATCTGGCCTCCAATCTGGGGGCGGTGGAGCTGACGGTGGCCATCCATCGGGTCTTTGATACGTCCACGGATCGTCTGGTGTTCGACGTGGGACATCAGTGCTATGTCCACAAGGCGCTGACCGGCCGGCGGGAGCTGTTTTCCACCCTCCGGCAGTTTCAGGGCCTTTCCGGCTTTCCCAAGCCCTATGAGAGCGTCCACGACGCCTTTGTGGCGGGCCATGCGTCCAACTCCGTCTCCGTGGCGCTGGGCATGGCGCGGGCGCGGACCCTGCAGAAGCAGACGTACAGCGTGCTGGCGCTCATCGGCGACGGCGCACTGGGCGGCGGCCTGAGCTTTGAGGGGCTGAACGATGCCGGCGCCTCCGGCGAGCCGCTGATCGTCATTCTCAATGACAACGGAATGTCCATCGGAGCCAACGTGGGGGGCCTGGCCCGCCATCTGGCCCAGATGCGGACGAAGCCCGCGTACTACGAATTCAAGAAAAAATACCGGCAGGCGCTGGACGGTACCAAGGCCGGACGGCTGCTGTACGATGTGAGCCACGATGTAAAAACGGCGTTGAAAAAGTCGCTGCTGCCGGTGAGCACCGTGTTTGAGGACATGGGCTTTGCCTACATGGGACCGGTGGACGGCCACGATGTGCGGAGCCTGACGGATATGCTGCGGGCGGCCAAGGAGCAGAGCTGCCCCGTGCTGCTGCACGTCCACACACGGAAGGGTAAGGGTTATGCACCGGCAGAACGGGAGCCGGAGCGGTTCCACGGCGTGGCGCCTTTCGATCCGGCCACGGGCCGGTCCGCGCCGTCCGCGCCGTCCTTCTCCTCTGTGTTCGGGCAGGAGTTGGAAAGGCTGGCGGACGCCGATCCGCGGATCTGCGCCATTACGGCGGCCATGGCGGACGGCACGGGGCTGACCGGCTTTGCCAGAGCGCATCCAGCCCGCTTTTTCGATGTGGGCATCGCGGAGGGCCACGCTGTGGCCATGGCCGCGGGCATGGCCAAGCAGGGACTGCTGCCGGTGTTCGCGGTGTACAACAGCTTTTTGCAGCGGAGCTACGATATGCTGGCCCATGACGTTTCGTTGGACGGCCTCCACGTTGTGCTGGCCGTGGACCGCACCGGTCTGGTGGGAGCGGACGGCGAGACGCACCACGGCTGCATCGACTACCTCTCCCAGATCCCCGGGATGACGGTACTGTGCCCTGCCAGCTTCGCGGAGCTGCGGCAGATGCTGTACGAGGCGCTGTATGGCTGCGGCGGACCGGTAGCGGTCCGCTATCCCCGGGGCGGGGAGGGCGCCTATCAGGGAAACTGCGGCAGTGCGCCGGTATCCGTGCTGACGCGGGGCGCGGACGTGAGCATCGTGACCTACGGCATCCTGACCGGCCAGGCGCTGGAAGCGGCGCAGCTGCTGGCACAGGAGGGCATCATGGCCCGTGTGGTGAAGCTGAACCGCGTGGCGCCGCTGCACATGGACGCAGTGTGTACCGCGCTGCTGGGCACAACGCGCCTGCTGGTGCTGGAGGATCAGATCATGCAGGGCTGCGTGGGCCAGCGGCTGGCGGCGGCGCTGCTGGAGCGGGGCGCGGCGCCGGAGCGGCTGCGGCTGCTGAACATAGGAGAGCGGCTGCCCGCACAGGGCAGCGTGGCCCAGCTATATCACGGGCTGGGGCTGGATGCGGCAGGCATCGCCGCCGCCGTGAGGGAGGTGCTGGCATGAGCAGAAGGATCCGGCTGGACGTGGCGCTGGTGGAGCGCGGTCTGCTGGACAGCCGCCAGAAGGCGCAGGCCCATATCATGGCGGGGCTGGTCTTTGTGGACGGCCGGCGCGTGGACAAGCCCGGCACGGCGGTGGCGGAGGACGCGCAGATCGAGGTGCGCGGCCATGCGCTGCCTTATGTGAGCCGCGGCGGATTGAAGCTGGAAAAGGCCATGAGGACATTTCCCATCGCGCTGGCAGGTAAGATCTGCGCCGACATCGGCGCATCCACCGGCGGCTTCACCGACTGTATGCTGCAAAACGGCGCGGCCAAGGTCTACGCCGTGGACGTGGGCTACGGCCAGCTGGACTGGAAGCTGCGTAGCGACCCGCGGGTCGTATGTCTGGAGCGGACCAACGCCCGCTATCTGGACAGGGAGCAGGTACCGGACGCGCTGGACTTTGCGTCCATCGATGTGTCGTTCATCTCTTTGAAGCTGATTTTCCCCGCACTGTACCGGCTGCTGCGGGAGGGAGGCGAGATCGCCTGCCTCATTAAGCCGCAGTTCGAGGCCGGACGGGAAAAGGTGGGGAAGAAGGGGGTCGTCCGCGACCCGAGCGTACATCTTGAGGTGCTGGAGGGCTTCCTGCGCCATGCAAAGGATAACCACTTTACTGTGCTTGGCATCACGTATTCTCCGATCCGAGGACCGGAGGGGAACATCGAATATCTCGGCTATCTGCGAAAAAGCGAGGAGCCGGACTGCATCCCCGATCTGGCGGCGCTGGTGGACGCCTCCCATGCGGAGTTGAAAGAGAGAAGGAACGACGAATGAAACGAGTGATCCTCTGCCCGAATCCCTACCGGGACAATGAGCTGGATGTGGCAAAGAAGTCCCGTCTTCTGCTGGAGCAGATCGGCTTTGAGACGGTGGTCTGCCTGCCCTTCCATCGGGAGGGCTACGGCGATCAGCTGGGTGTGCCCATCCGGCAGCTGCAGCAGGAGATCAAGCGGGCAGACCTGCTGATCGCCTTCGGCGGAGACGGTACGATCCTGCATCTGGCCCGCACGGTGGCACTGCACAATGTACCGGTGCTGGGCATCAATCTGGGCAGCCTCGGCTTCATGTCGGAGCTGGAGCCCCATGAGCTGGAGCGGCTGAGCGACCTGAAGAGCTGGAATTTCGCCGTGGAGTCCCGTATGATGCTGGATGTGACCGTCCTGCGGGAGGGACGCCCGGTGTACAGCAATATCGCACTGAACGACGCCGTGGTGTCCAAGGGCTCCGTGGCCCGTGTGGTGCGGCTGGATGTGACCACGGAGGAGGGACGCCTGACCAAAATCACCGGCGATGGCGGGATCGTCTCCACGCCCACCGGCTCCACCGGCTACTCCATGGCGGCGGGCGGCCCCATCGTGGAGCCTACGGCCCGCAATCTGCTGCTGACGCCCATCTGCCCGCACTCCACAAGAGCCAGCAGCTATGTACTGTCACCGGACCACACCATCACCATCGAGGCGGCAGACGCCAACCGGAAGTTCGTGTACCTCTCGGTGGACGGCGGCAAGGCATTTTCCCTGAAAAACGGGGACAAGGTGCGGGTACGGCAGTCCAAATTCACCACAAAGCTGGTGCGGCTCTCCAAAAAGAGCTTTTGCGAGATACTGGATTCAAAAATGGGAATGGAGGCAGCCAAGCATGAAGAATGACCGTCAGACCATCCTGCTGGAGATCATCGAGCAGGAGGCCATCGAAACGCAGGAGCAGCTGCTGGTGCGGCTGGCTCAGCGGGGCGTGAAGTGTACGCAGGCCACAGTCTCCCGCGACATCAAGCAGCTCCATCTGGTGAAGGAGCCAACGGGGCAGGGGCGCTATCGCTACGCTGTGTCGGTGCAGAAGACAAAGCTGAACTTCGCCGAAAAGCTGCGGATCATTTTCCGCGAGTGCGTGCTATCGGCGGAGGCTGCCCAGAATCTGGTGGTGCTCAAGACCATCGAGGGCATGGCGCAGGGCGCCGCCTTTGCGCTGGACAATATGTCGGACACAGACATCGTCGGCACGCTGGCCGGCGACGATACGATCCTGCTGGTGTTCCACGACAATGTGCGGGCCGTGGATTTCACCGAGCAGGTGAAGCAGATGCTCCGCTGAGGAGCCGGGGAGGAACGCGCCATGCTGGAAGTGCTCCACATTGAGAATATTGCCATCATCGAGGAGGCGGACATCCGGTTTGAGGCGGGCTTCAACGCCCTGACCGGCGAGACGGGCGCGGGCAAATCCATCGTGATCGACGCGCTCAGCGCCGTGCTGGGCCAGCGCACCAGCCGCGAGCTGATCCGCACCGGTGCGGACAAGGCCTTCGTCAGCGCGATATTTTCCGGTGTGGAGCCGTCGCTTCTGGCGGAGCTGGGCATCACGCCGGAGGAGGACGGCTCCCTGCTGCTGCAGCGGGAGATCCACAGCGACGGCAAGAGCGTCTGCCGCATCGGCGGACGGCCTGTGACGGTAGGACAGCTGAAGGCACTGGGCAGCCGCCTGCTGAATATCCACGGGCAGCACGACGGACAGCAGCTGCTGGACGAGGAGGAGCACCTGCGCCTTCTGGACAGCTTTGGCAGGACAGAACGCCTTTTCAATGCATATACTGAAAAGTATAATCACTTTACAGAGATTCAGCGCAAGATGCAGTCGCTGCAAATGGACGAATCGGAAAAAGCCCGCCGTGTGGATACCCTGACCTATCAGATCGGCGAGCTGGAGCGGGCGCAGCTCCGCGCCGGTGAGGAGGAAGAGCTGTCCGCCCGCCGGAACCTGCTGCGAAACGCGGAGAAGTTTATTTCTGCCGTCTCCGAGGCAGACTACGCCCTCAATGGCGATGACAGCGGCGATGGGGCACTGGGCCTGCTGCGCCGCGCGCAGGATGCCATCGGCGCCGTCCGCCATCTGGACGATGGCTACGCCGCCCTGTACCAGCGGCTGGAGGCGCTGTACAGCGAGGCTTATGATGTGGCCGCCACGGTGGAGGACCGGCGGGAGAGCTTTGATTTCTCCCCCAACGAGCTGGACGAGGTGGAGAGCCGCATGGACCAGCTGTACCGCCTGAAAAAGAAGTACGGCCCCAGCGTGGAGGATATGCTGGCCTATCTGGACCGGTGCCGCGCCGAGCTGGAGCAGATCGAATACGCCGGCGATACCCTGATACGGCTGGAGCGGGAGCTGGCAAAGGCGGAGCAGGCGGCGCTGGATGCCGCTGAGCGGCTGTCGCAGGGCCGCCGTCAGGCGGCAGAGCAGCTGTCCGCCCAGATCCTGGAGGAGCTGCGGCAGCTGGACATGGGCAAGATACGCTTTGCGGCGGATATGGCGGAGAAGCCCCTCGGTCCCGATGGCATCGATCAGGTGCGCTTCCTCATGTCCGCCAATGTGGGCGAGGAGCTGCGGCCCATTCATAAGATCGCCTCCGGCGGTGAGCTGGCCCGCATCATGCTGGCGATGAAGAACGTCCTGTCCGAGCAGGACATGGTGGGCACCATGGTCTTTGACGAGGTGGACACCGGCGTGTCCGGTCGTGCTGCCCAGAAGGTGGCGGAGAAGATGGCTCGTATCAGCCGCCGCAAGCAGGTGCTGTGCGTCACCCATCTGCCCCAGCTGGCAGCGATGGCCGACACCCACTTCTCCGTGGAAAAGGGGGAGCAGAACGGCCGCACCTATACGGCGGTGCAGCGGCTGGATCGGGAGCAGCGCCGGCAGGAGCTGGCCCGCCTCACCGGCGGCAGCCACGTGTCCCAGACCATGCTGGACGGTGCGGAGGAGCTGCTGGCCGAGGCGGAAAAGTTCCGTGATTCCCTGCATTGACGCCGTTCCTTTCGTTTTGGGAAAATAATAGTTGACAAACGGATTTTTTCTGCTACAATGAGGGCAACTTGATACTGCGACAGCGATGAAGGGAAGAAGTAGCACGCTTCGGCGCCTGCAAAGAGAGCCTCCGGCCGGTGAAAGGGGGCGAGGGCGGAGCCTGTGAATACATCCCGGAGCAGCCTCCTGAAGCCGCCATGGGCGGCGCGTAGGGATGTGTCGGGTTCGCCCGTTACAGCGATAGGGTGTGTCAGCACCCGATGAGGCCGTGTTCGTGAGGGCGCGGCGAATATGAGGTGGTACCGCGATCTGATCGCCCTCTGTCAACAGGCAGGGGGCGTTTTTCGTTGGCTCCCTGCGGGGAAAGGACAACAATAACAGGAGAAAGGAATCTGAAACAATGGGAATTTATGAAGAACTGGTGGCCCGCGGCCTGATCGCGCAGGTCACCAATGAGGATGAGATCCGTGAGATGATCAACAACGGCAAGGCTACGTTCTATATCGGCTTTGACTGTACGGCGGACTCTCTGACGGCGGGCCATTTCATGGCGCTGACCCTGATGAAGCGCTTGCAGATGGCGGGCAACAAGCCCATCGCCCTCATCGGCGGCGGTACCACCATGATCGGAGATCCCTCCGGCCGTACCGATATGCGGAAGATGCTTACCAAGGAGGATATCGACCACAACGCCGAGTGCTTCAAACGCCAGATGGAGCGGTTTATCGACTTTGGCAAGGGCAAGGCCATCATGCTCAACAACGCCGACTGGCTGCTGAAGCTGAATTATGTGGATCTGCTGCGTGAGGTGGGCGCCTGCTTCTCCGTCAACAATATGCTCCGCGCCGAGTGCTACAAGCAGCGCATGGAGAAGGGGCTGAGCTTCCTGGAGTTCAACTACATGATCATGCAGAGCTACGACTTCTACTATATGTTCCAGCACAACGGCTGCAATATGCAGTTCGGCGGCAACGACCAGTGGTCCAATATGCTGGGCGGCACCGAGCTGATCCGCCGCAAGCTGGGCAAGGATGCCCACGCCATGACCATCACCCTGCTGACGGACTCTCAGGGCAACAAGATGGGCAAGACCGCCGGCAACGCCGTATGGCTGGATCCCAACAAGACCAGTCCCTTCGAGTTCTATCAGTACTGGCGCAACATCGATGACGCCGATGTGCTCAAGTGCATCCGGATGCTGACGTTCCTGCCGCTGGAGGAGATCGACAAGATGTCCGCTTGGGAGGGCGCGCAGCTCAACGAAGCTAAGGATATTCTGGCGTTCGAGCTGACGAAGCTGGTTCACGGCGAGGAGGAGGCCGAGAAGGCCCGCACCGCGTCCAAGGCGCTGTTCTCCGGCGCGGGCGACACCGCACATATGCCCACCACCGAGCTGACCAACGACGATTTCGGCGGCGGCGCCATCGATGTGCTGACGCTGCTGGTCAAGTGCGGTCTGGCGGCCTCCAAGGGCGAGGCGCGCCGTCTGGTGCAGCAGGGAGGCGTGGCCGTCAACGATGAGAAGGTGTCCGCCATCGAGACCACCTTCGGCTGCGAGCAGTTCACCGGCGACGGCGTTGTCATCAAAAAGGGCAAAAAGGTCTTCCATCGGGCCGTGCTGGTGTAAGCGCCGCGGGGCGCATGACGCAGTTTGGCTTCACATTCATCCGGCAAGGGCCGCGGCGCTGCCGCGGCCCTTGCCGCTTTTTCGACGGCGGCAGCGTTGAAAGGTATTGAATGCCTGCGGGTTTTATATTATAATGAATTGTTATTACAACGGAGAATGAGTGATGAATGTATGAAAACCCATGATTTTTACTTTGACCTGCCGCCGGAGCTGATCGCGCAGACCCCCATTCCGCAGCGCGACGCCTCGCGGCTGCTGGTGCTGAACAAGGCCACCGGCGCCACGGAGCACCGGCATTTTTATGACCTGCCGTCCTATCTGAGGGCGGGAGACTGTCTGATCCTGAACAATTCCCGAGTGCTGCCCGCCCGCCTGCTGGGCCACCGTGTACCGGGCGGCGGGGCCTGCGAGGTGCTGCTGCTTATCGACCGCGGCGATAACGTGTGGGAATGTCTGGTCCGGCCGGGGAAAAAGCTGCGCGCCGGCGCACGGATCGCCTTCGGCGACGGGGAGCTGACGGCGGAGATCGCGGAGGAGCTGCCGGACGGCAACCGTCTGGTACGGTTCTTCTACGAGGGCATTTTTCTGGAGGTGCTGGACCGGCTGGGCAAGATGCCCCTGCCGCCCTACATCAAGGAGGAGCTGCAGGACCGCGAGCGCTACCAGACCGTCTACTCCAAGGTGAACGGCTCTGCCGCGGCACCCACCGCCGGATTGCATTTTACGCCGGAGCTGCTGGAGCAGATCCGACAGATGGGTGTAAAGGTTGGATACGTTACACTCCATGTGGGGCTTGGCACCTTCCGCCCTGTGAAGGAGAAGGAGATCACCGATCACACCATGCACAGCGAATACTGCGTCATCCCGCAGGAGACGGCGGAGCTCATCAATGAAACGAAGCGCAGCGGCGGCCGCGTCATCTGTGTGGGCACCACCAGCTGCCGCACCGTGGAATCTCAGGCGGCGGAGGATGGCACTATGCGGGCCTGCGCCGGTTGGACGGACATCTTCATCTACCCGGGCTATCGCTTCAAGGTGATGGACGCGCTGGTGACCAACTTTCACCTGCCGGAATCCACCCTCATCATGCTGGTTTCGGCGTTGGCCGGACGGGAGCACGTCCTGTCCGCCTACAAGGAGGCTGTGGCCCGACGCTATCGCTTCTTCTCCTTCGGCGATGCGATGCTGATCTATTAAACAGAGGAGGGCAGACTATGCACTTACCGGACCTCGTATCCGATCTTGCGGTGATCCTGCTGACCGGCGGTATCATCACCGTCATTTTCAAACGGCTGAATCTGCCGCTGGTGCTGGGGTACATACTGGCAGGCTTCCTGATCGGCCCGTATATGCCGCTTTTCTTCTCCCTGGAGGACAGCGCCGCCATTGCTACCTGGAGCGAGATCGGCATCATCATCCTCATGTTCTGCCTGGGGCTGGAGTTCAATCTCCACAAGCTGGCCAGCGTCGGCGGCACGGCCATCATCACCGCGCTGGTGGAGGTAGGCGGCATGCTGGTCATCGGCTTTGCCGTAGGCCAGCTCATGGGCTGGGGCACGATGGACAGTATTTTCCTGGGCGGTATGCTGTCCATGTCGTCCACCACCATTATCATCAAGGCCTTCGACGAGCTGAACGCTCACAAGACGGACTTTGCCCCGCTGGTATTCGGCACGCTGGTGATGGAGGACATCGCCGGCATCTTCATGATGATCATTCTCTCCACCATCTCCGTCAGCAAATCCATCTCCGGCGGCGCGCTGGCGCTGCAGCTGGGCCTGCTGGTACTGTATCTGGTGCTGTGGCTGGTGCTGGGCATCTTCCTGCTGCCCACGCTGCTGAACAAGGCGTCCCGCCTGATGAGCGACGAAACGCTGCTCATCGTGTCGCTGGGTATCTGCTTCGGCATGGTGCTGCTGGCCGATGCGCTGGGCTTTTCCTCGGCGCTGGGCGCGTTTCTGGCCGGCTCGCTGCTGGCCGGTACTGTCCATGCCGAACGGGTGGAGCATTTGACCGCCGGCGTCAAGGACCTGTTCGGCGCGGTGTTCTTTATCTCCGTGGGCATGATGCTGGATCCCGGCGCCGTGGTGAAGTATATCGTGCCCATCCTGATTCTGACGCTGGTGACCATCGTGGGCAAACTGCTGTTCTCCTCGCTGGGCGTGCTGCTGTCCGGCCATACGCTGCGTCAGGCCATCCACTGCGGCTGTTCGCTGGCGCAGATCGGTGAGTTCGCGTTCATCATTGCGTCGCTGGGTCTGTCGCTGGGCGTGATCGCCGACTATATCTATCCCATCATTATTTCGGTTTCCGTCATTACCACGCTGACCACACCGTTTTTCATCAAGAGCGCGGACGGGATCTGTACCTTTACCGAAAAGCTCCTGCCGGAGAAGCTGGTCCGCAAGCTGGACCGCTACACCGATGAGGAGCAGACCTCTCGGGAGCAGGACAGCGATTGGGCGGTATTTCTGCGGCGCTATGTGAAAAAGACGGTGTTCTACGGCGCGCTCATGCTGGGCTTCGTCATTCTGGGCGATGCGGTGCTGCTGCCCCTGCTGGAGGAGACCATTCCCGCAGCGTGGGTCAGCAAGGCGGTGACGCTTTGTGCGGTCTATCTGTGCATTGCCATGTTCATCCGCCCCATGCTGGACGCTCACTCGCCCCAGTACACGGTGCTGTGGGCCAAGAAGCGGAGCTTCCGCCTGCCGCTGATCGCCCTGAGCGTGATCCGTGTGCTCATCATCGTATGGATCGTGTTCCTGCCCATCCGCACGGTGCTGGGCATCCACAGCCTGTGGCTGCTGCCGCTGCTGGCAGCGGCGGTGCTGGTGGCCGGTCACTTCGGCTGGTTCGCGTCGGCCTATCTATCGGTGGAGACGCGATTCCTGACCAACTTCAACGAGCGGCTGCTCCAGCAATACGGCGACAGCAATGACGCCACATGGCTGGACGAGAAGCTGTACGTCACGGAGCTGTCCTGCCCGCAGGAGGAGGCCGGTAAGGACCTGCGCGCACTGGGCTGGGGCCGCCGCTATGGCGCGAACGTCATCAAGATCGTCCGCGGCAAGAAGGAGATCGATATTCCCGCCGGCGACACGGTGCTCGCTGCCGGCGACCTGCTGGCCGTCATCGGCGAACGGGAGAATCTGTTGTCGCTGCGGCTGTCCGTCGGCGCCGGTGAGGCGTCCGACATCCCCACGCTGCACACCTATATCGAGGGAGAGAAGGCGCTGTATACCTATACGCTGGATGTGGCAAAGAACGACCACCTGGCCGGCAGCACCATCCGCGACAGCGGCCTGCGGGAGAACTACGATTGCATGATCCTGGGCCTGCAGCGGAACCTGCTGCCCATCATCGGGCCGGACGTGAATTTCGTCATCCAGCGCGGCGATCTGGTTTGGCTTCTGGGCTCCCGCCGCATGGCGGAGAAGGCGCTGGACGACATGGAGGAGGCATAAATGTTCAAGGTCATCAAACAGCAGGGAAGGGCCCGACGCGGCGTGTTCACCTGCGCCCACGGCGGAGAGGTCCAAACGCCGGTGTTCATGAACGTGGGTACGCAGGCGGCCATCAAGGGCGGCGTCAGCGCGCTGGACCTGAAGGAGCAGCTGGGCACCCAGATCGAGTTGTCCAACACCTACCATTTACACCTGCGCCCGGGCGATGATGTGATCCGCCGGCTGGGCGGGCTGCACCGCTTCATGCGCTGGGACGGCCCCATCCTCACGGACTCCGGCGGGTTTCAGGTCTTCTCGCTGGCGGGACTGCGGAAAATCAGCGAGGAGGGCGTCACCTTTGCCAGCCATCTGGACGGCCACCGTATTTTCATGGGGCCGGAGGAGAGTATGCAGATCCAGTCCAACCTCGGCTCCGATATCGCCATGGCCTTCGACGAGTGCGTGGAGAACCCTGCGCCTTACGACTATGCCAAGGCCAGCTGTGAGCGGACGCTGCGGTGGCTGGAGCGCTGCAAGGCGGAGCACGACCGGCTGAACGCCCTGCCGGACACGGTGAACCCGCGGCAGATGCTGTTCGGCATCAATCAGGGCGCCACCTATCCGGACCTGCGCGTCTGGCATATGCAGCAGATCGCCCGAATCGACTGCGACGGCTTTGCCATCGGCGGCCTGGCGGTGGGAGAGCCGACGGAGGTGATGTACGACATCATCGACGCGGTGGAGCCGTATATGCCGGCGGACAAGCCCCGCTATCTCATGGGTGTGGGGACGCCCAGCAACATCATCGAGGGCGTGGCCCGCGGCGTGGACTTTTTCGACTGCGTGATGCCGGCCCGCAACGCGCGGCATGGCAAGCTGTTCACATGGAGCGGCACGCTGAACATCAAGAACGCCAAGTACAAGCTGGATGAAGGCCCCATCGATCCGGAATGCGACTGCCCTGTGTGCCGCAGCTTCAGCCGCGCTTACCTGCGCCATCTGTTCACGGCGGAGGAGATGCTGGCCATGCGTCTGGCGGTTATGCATAACCTGTATTTTTATAACAAGCTGACCCAGCGCATCCGCGACAGCATCGACAACGGCAGCTTTGATGCATTTCGCGGCACTTACAGCAAAAAACTGGCTCAGCGCCTGTGAAACCCCTTGCCAAAAGAGGCAGAGTTCGATATAATAGACATACTTTGTGAAAAAAGGAGTAACGTTCCATGTTTGAAATCGCATACGCCGCGTCTACCGGCACCACCTCCGCCACCGGCGGTATGGGCTCCACGGTCCTGATGATCGTCCTGATGATCGCCATTTTCTACTTCCTGATGATCCGCCCTGAGAACAAGCGGAAGAAGCAGGCCGAGGAGATGCGTAGCTCGCTGAAGAAGGGCGACTGGCTGACCACCATCGGCGGCGTGTATGGCCGCGTTGTCGCCATCACAGACCGCACTGTGGTCATTGAGACCAGCGAGGACCGTGTCCGCGTGGAGTTCCTGAAGTCCGCCATCGGACAGGTCGGCACGCTGGACGAGCAGGCCTCCGCCCAGCAGCGTCCCGCCAAGAAGGACAAGAAGGCCGCTGCCGAGGAGAAGCCCGCTGAGGCTCCCGCCGAGGAGGCCCCTGCCGAAACGAAGGACGACGCTGCCGAGTAACTTTCTCTGCATAGAAAAATACCTTCCCCGAATATGCTGTGAAAAAGCATTTGGGGGAGGTATTTTTTATGTCCGTGAAAAAGCTGCTGGGCGCAGCCACATGGAGAGGGCTGCTGCTGGCCATCCTGGTTCTGCTGGCGCTGCTGTGCGCGGCGGCGTTGATGCTCCAGCGAGGACTGCTGCCGGAGAGCGCCGCGCCGGCTGCGGTCTGCGCCGCCTATGCTGCCGCCGTGTTTCTGGGAGGGCGCAGCGCCGTCAAGGCGGGGGAGTGCGGCCCGCTGCCGCAAGCGATGGCGGTGGCGGTGTGCCTGTATGCGGCGGTGTGGCTCGTGGCGCTGGGCGGCACAGTGCAGTTCGCGCCGTATGGCCCGATGCTGACTGCCGCTATCTTTAGCGGCGCGGTGGCTGCGGGATTGCTGGGGCGGAAAGGAAGGCGGCAGGCGAAGCGCCGCGGCGGCGAGAGGGCCCGTCTATCACGAGGCGGAAAGCGGCGGTAACATAAAAAAGAGCATGGTTAAAATAACGAAATTGCATCTTTCGCCCGAAATCCCTTGACGGGTGCGCTGCGACCCGGAGAGGGAGGGAGCGCTGTGCCGGATGCCCATATCTTGTGCGCGGTTTTTGCGTGCTGGCCAGATATCGCAGTTTGGGCGGGTTTTCCTTCTGATGGAACGCCTGCGTTTACTGTGTTTACATAATAATGTTTACATAACATTTTGACATAATTTACAAAAAACGGTTTTTTGCACAAAAGCCCTTGCGAATTTGGGCGATTTGCCATATATTATTGAGTACGTCCACTGGAGGTCTATTGCAACAGCTTGGCTCATACAGTAGGACGAGGTGAGCCGATGAAGCTGCGTAACAGACAGGCGCGGGCGTCCGTAACGCCGGACGCACGCTTTTTACTCTTGTGCGGTTGTTTCCTGCTGGGGATGCTGGCGGCCTATCCGGTCCATCGCAGGATCGGGTCGGAAGCCCTTTCCCAGTTGAGTACCTATGTGCAGGATTATGCACGGCTGGCGGATGGGCGGGTGCAGCAGCCCGTCTCCCTTCTTTCTGTGGCGGCGGCCTATCTTCGCTATCCGCTGTTGGCTTTTCTGCTGGGGCTCAGCGCTGTCGGCGCGGTGCTGCTGCCGATGCTGTGTATGGTGCAGGGCTTTTTCCTGTCCTTCTCCGTCTGCTGCTTTGCGGCGTCGATGGGGAGGGAGGGCGTGCTGCTGGCGCTGGCCGCGCTGGGTCTGCGCTGCCTGTTTGTGCTGCCGTGCACGCTTTTTCTGGCGGGCGACGGATTCTCCCGCGCCTGCCGCGCTTTGTCCCCTGCGCGCCCGAAGAGAGAGGCGGTGCGCTGGCGGGCGCTGCTGTTTTGTGTGTTTGTACTTCTTACCGGTACGGTGGTGGAGTGCGCCATTGTACCGAAATTTTTCGCGCTTATTTTGACGCGCATATCCTGAGAGGGGAAGGGGTGAGGGAATATGACGGACTACATCGCGGCCTACCGCGACTATCTGGCCGAGGAAAAGCAGGCCTCCGCCAACACCCTCAGCTCTTACATACGAGACCTCACGCAATTCCAAACGTGGCTCATCGCCAACGATGCCGCCGACCTCCGCAAGGTGAAGAAGGAAACCATCAACGAGTACCTGCTCTATATGAACCATAACGGGAAATCTCCCGCCACCGTGACGCGGTCCACCGCGTCCATCAAGTCCTTCTATAATTTCATGGTCCAGACCGGCACAGTGAAGGTGAACCCCGCCAAGTCTGTGGCCGCCATGAAGGTGGAGCGCAAATATCCGGAGATCCTGACCAACCGCGAGGTGGAGCTGTTTCTGGAGCAGCCCAAGTGCGTGGATGAAAAGGGCTTCCGCGACCACGCCATGCTGGAGCTGCTGTACGCCACCGGTATCCGTGTGTCGGAGCTGATCGGCCTGAACATCGGGGACGTGAATCTGTCCGCCGGCTTCATCCGCTGCCGCGGCAAGGGCAAGGAGCGCATCGTGCCGCTGTATCCCGCCGCTGTCAAGGCGCTGGAGGACTATGTGCGGGACATCCGGCCCCGCATCATTGCCGATGAGGACGAGCAGGCGCTGTTCGTCAATATGAACGGCGAGCGCATGAGTCGTCAGGGCTTCTGGAAGATCATCAAGTACTATCAGGAGAAGGCGGAGATCAACAAGGACATCACGCCTCACACGCTGCGCCACTCCTTTGCCGTCCACCTGCTGGAGAACGGTGCGGATCTCCGCTCCATTCAGGAGATGCTGGGCCATGCCGACATCTCCTCCACGCAGATCTACACCCACGTCATCAAAAAGCAGTTGAAGGATGTGTACAACAAGGCCCATCCCCGCGCGTGAGCGCATGACCGCCCGGTGCTTTGCCGGGCGGTTTTTATTGCTATTTGCCGTCGCCTTTGCTATAATAGAACTCATGTTTAAGAGGTGGAGGAGCGCCATGCGAATTTTGGGCATCGACCCCGGCGTTGCCATTGTGGGCTTCGGCCTGATTGAATCGGAGCGCGGCGCCATGCGGATGCTGCAATACGGCGCCGTCAATACGGCGGCGGGACTGCCGCTGGCCACGCGGCTGGTTCAGATCGAGCAGGACCTGACCCAGCTGATCCAACAGTTCCGACCCGATGAGATCGCCATTGAGGAGCTGTTTTTCAGCAAAAATATCACCACCGGCATCGCGGTGGCCCATGGGCGCGGCGTGATCCTCTGTACAGCGGAAAAGCTGGGCGTCCCCATCTACGAGTATACCCCCATGCAGGTCAAGCAGGCTGTGGTGGGCTACGGTCTGGCGGAGAAGAAGCAGGTCATGGACATGACCCGCCGCCTGCTGAAGCTGTCGGCGGTGCCGCGGCCCGACGACGCGGCGGACGCGCTGGCCATCGCCATCTGCCATGCCCGCAGCGCCACCAGTCTGCTGCGGCACAAGGACCCCCACGTAAAGGAGACGATCTGAGATGCTCTACTATGTCAACGGCCCCGTGGCGGAGATCGAGTCCGGTCTTGCCGTCATCGACTGCGGCGGTGTGGGCTACGCCTGCGCCACCACCAACTACACGCTCTCCCAGCTGAAAAAAGGGGAGCGCGCCAAGCTCTACACCTATCTGAACGTGCGAGAGGACGCTGTGGAGCTGTTCGGCTTCGCCAGCCAGAGCGAGCTGCGGAGCTTCAAAATGCTCATTGGCGTGTCCGGCGTTGGCCCCAAGGCGGCGCTGTCCATCCTGTCTGCCACCACGCCGCAGCAGCTGGCTATGGCGGTGGTGATGGGCGATGAGAAAACGCTGACCGCCGCTCCCGGTATCGGCAAGAAAATCGCCCAGCGCATCATTCTGGAGCTGAAGGACAAGCTGGCAAGGGAGCAGGACAGCTTCGAGGCGGGCAGCGCACCGGCGCCCATGCCCCTGAGCAGCAGCAAGTCCGGCGAGGCTGCCGCCGCACTGGCGGTGCTGGGCTATGGCAGTCAGGAGATCGCCGCCGCCCTGAAGGGCATTGACATGGCGGCACTGCCGCTGGAGGAGATCATCCGGCAGGCGCTGAAAAAAATGGTAAAGTAGGGGAGGGGACGGCATGAGCATCGACTTCGGCACAGATATCTATGAGGAGCCTATCGTTGCCAAAACGTTTTTGAACGAGGACGCCGGTGAGACGTCCCTGCGGCCCCGCACACTGGCAGAATACATCGGGCAGGAGAAGGCCAAGCAGAACCTGTCCATCTTTATCGAGGCGGCCCGCCGCCGCACGGAATCGCTGGATCATGTGCTGCTCCATGGCCCTCCCGGTCTGGGAAAGACCACATTGGCCGGCATCATTGCCCAGGAAATGGGCGTCAATATCCGCATTACCTCCGGCCCCGCCATTGAAAAACCCGGCGATCTGGCGGCGCTGCTGACCAATTTGAACGAGAACGATATCCTTTTTGTGGACGAGATCCACCGGCTGAACCGCTCTGTGGAGGAGATCCTGTACCCCGCCATGGAGGACTACGCCATCGATATCATCATCGGCAAGGGTCCGTCCGCCAACTCCATCCGTCTCGACCTGCCCCATTTTACGCTGATCGGCGCCACCACCCGCGCCGGTTCCCTGTCGGCCCCGCTGCGGGATCGCTTCGGCGTCACCCTGCGGCTGGAGCTGTACACGCCGGAGGAGCTGTCGAAGATCGTGAAGCGCAGCGCGGGCATTCTGAACGTGGAGATCGAACCGGAGGGCGCCATGGAGATCGCCCGCCGCTCTCGCGGCACGCCCCGTATCGCCAACCGGATGCTCCGCCGCGTTCGGGACTTCGCGCAGGTGATGGCCGACGGCATCATCACCCGCAAGGTGGCCGATCAGGCGCTGCTGGCACTGGAGGTGGACGATCTGGGACTGGATCAGGTAGACCGCCGGATGCTCCGTGCCATTATCGAGAACTACGGCGGCGGACCGGTGGGACTGGATACGCTGGCCGCCACCATCGGCGAGGAATCCGTCACGCTGGAGGATGTCTACGAGCCATATCTCATGCAGATCGGCTTTCTGACCCGCACGCCCCGGGGCCGCTGCGTCACGCGGAAGGCCTACGACCACCTGCATCTGGACCGCCCTGATCCGGAGCAGCTGGAGCTGTGAGCGATTCAGCGCATTCACGATGTAAATATTCGTGTATATTCAATAATTTTTCTGCCGAATTTAAGTAGTTTTTGACAAATTTTCCGCGATTGCTTGACAAATTCTTTTGATAAAAGGTATAATACAGTATGGTAAATGATACAAGGGCAGCGTATGACCTGATGCTGGCGCGGACTGACGAGGAGCTGTGCGCCTCCGTAAAGGCGGGGAACCGTCTGGCGGAGGAGGTGCTGGCCGCCCGCTACCACCGTCTGGTGCGAAGCTGTGCGCGTCCCTATTTTCTGGCGGGCGGCGACAGCGAGGATCTGCTGCAGGAGGGAATGTTCGGGCTTATCAAGGCCATCCGCGAGTATGAGCCGGATCATGGCGCCTCCTTTTATACCTTTGCCGAAACGTGCATCCGCCGCAGGCTCTATTCTGTTTTGAAGTCAGCCGCCTCCGGCAGGCACGCACCCCTGAACCATGCTGTTCCGCTTGATCCCTCATTCTTTGACGCGAATCTCTCCTTTGCCAATGCCGATCCGGAGGACCTTCTGATCGACAGAGAAAAAGCTGCCAGTCTGTTGGAAAACGCCCGCAAGCTGTTGTCCGAATTCGAGGTAAAGATTTTAGGGTTTTATTTGGAGGGTCTCACTTGCCGTGAGATCGCAGAGACTGTTGGCAAGTCCCCCAAGTCGGTGGACAACGCTGTGCAGCGCATACGCCGCAAAATTGCGCGGCAACTTTTATCCGGCGATATCAGCAACGGCTGAGCGCAATATATTTTTTCTCAAAGAGAGGGTAAAATCATGTACGAAGACAAGACTTTAGTGTGCAAAGAGTGTGGCAACGAGTTCGTGTTCACCGCCGGTGAGCAGGAGTTCTACGCAGAGCGCGGCTTCCAGAACGAGCCCCAGCGCTGCAAGGCCTGCCGTGACGCTCGCAAGAACGCTGCCCGCGGTCCCCGTGAGTACTTCACCGCTGTCTGCGCCAAGTGCGGCGGCGAGGCCAAGGTGCCCTTCGAGCCCAAGAGCGACCGTCCTGTTTACTGCAGCGCCTGCTTCGCTGAGATGCGCGAGAACGGCTGAGTCATTCTGCACACTATCGATCATGATATGAGATAAGGATACGCGCCCTTCGGCGCGTATCCTTTCTTTCTGCGAAAAATCCTGTTGAAAGACGCGGGATATTGGGGTATACTATACTTACTATCATCAAACGGAGGTTTTTCACATGATCGAGATCACAAAAGACACCATCATCGGTGATATTCTGGATGTCGCCCCCCAGACGGCGCCCATCTTCCTGTCCATCGGGATGCACTGCCTGGGCTGCCCCTCTTCCCGCGGCGAGACGGTAGAGGAGGCCTGCGCCGTACACGGTATCGACGTGGACAAGCTGCTGGCCGTCGTCAACGAAGAGGCCAACAAGCCCGCCGCCGAATAACAGGGTGAGCCGCCACGCATACGGCGCTGCCGTATGCGTGGCGTTTTGCATCGAGGAAGAGAAATGGACCAGAAGCGACTCTCATTACAGCCCCGCCTGCGCCGTCTGGCGGAGCTGGTGCCGGCTGGCTGCCGCCTGACGGACGTAGGCACGGATCATGGCTATCTGCCGGTGTCTCTGCTCCAGCAGGGGCGCATCGCCTCAGCCATCGCCTCTGATATCGGGGCCGAGCCGCTGGAGCACGCCCGCCGTACCGCCGCTGCCTGTAAGGTAGAGGGCTTATCCTTCCGGCTGTGCCCGGGATTGGCGGCCATCGCGCCGGAGGAGACGGATGTCATCGTGATCGCCGGCATGGGCGGTGAGACGATTCTTGCGATCTTGCAGGCTGCGCCATGGACAAAGGACGGCCGGCACTGTCTGCTGCTCCAGCCTATGACGAAAACCGCCGATTTACGCCGCTGGTTGGTTGACAATGGCTATACCTTTACAGATGAGCACTTAGTGGAGGATAAGGGCCGCATCTATCCGATCCTCTGCGTCTGCGGCGGCGTGCACCGCCCGTTGACGCAGGCGGAGGCACTGTGCGGCGTCCTGTTGGACGGAGACCCGCTGTACGGCGCTTATTTGGACGAGCATATCGCCAGACTGCGCCGCTCCGCCGGCGGACTGCGGCAGAGCAGTGACCCTGCATTGGCCGCGCAGGCTGCGGAGGGGGAGGCACTGGCGGCAGAATTGGAAGAAAAGAGGCGTTTGCTATGACCACTGTGCGCCAGATCGAACAGGCGCTTTTTGACTGGGCGCCCTGCACCCTGGCGGCCGACTGGGACAATGTCGGCCATCTGGTGGGCGACCCCGACAGGGAGGTACGCCGCGTCCTTGTATCGCTGGATATCACGGAACCGGTGGTACGCGAGGCCGCGGAGGGCAGCTTCGACCTGATCGTATCCCACCATCCGGTGATGAACTGCACCTGGCATCCGGTCCAGACGCTGCGTACCGACGACCGGCAGGGCCGTATCCTGACGGCGCTGGTGCAAAGCGGCATCTCCGCCATCTGTATGCACACGAATCTGGACGCGGCGGACGGAGGTGTGAACGATGTTTTGGCAGAAAGGCTGGGCCTTCGGGATCTGGTCCCGCTGACAGAGGAAAAAATCGGGCGGATCGGCACATTAAAATGCGAAATACCCCTTGTGGAGTTCACCCGATTTGTGATAAAATCGTTAGGATGTAACGGCCTGCGCTATACCAGCTGCGGAAAGCCGGTCCACCGCGTGGCGGTGGGCGGCGGCGCCTGCGGCGACTATATTCCTCAGGCCATTGCCGCCGGCTGCGATACCTTTGTGACCTCTGACCTGCGGTATCACGATTTTCTGGATACCACGGCGCTGAACCTCATCGACGCGGGGCATTTCCCCACGGAGGATGTGATCTGCACCCCTGTGGTGGAGTACCTGCAAAGGGCTTTTCCGTCAGCCACCGTTATAAAAACGACCGCGCACCGCAGCGAGGTCATCCAATACTGCATAAAGGAGAAGTAAACTATGTCCGGACATTCCAAGTGGCACAATATCCAGAAGACCAAGGGTGCAGCTGACGCCAAGCGCTCCGCCACCTTTACCAAGATCGCCAAGGAGATCATCGTCGCCGTCAAGCAGGGCGGCAGCGGTGACCCCGCCAACAACTCCCGTCTGGCCACCGTTGTGGCCAAGGCCAAGGCCGCCAATATGCCCAACGACAACATCAAGCGCACCATCGACAAGGCGCTGGGCTCCGGCAATACCGATAACTACGAGGCTGTCACCTATGAGGGCTACGGCCCCTGCGGCGTGGCCGTCATCGTGGAGGCGCTGACCGACAACCGCCAGCGTACCGCGCCGGAGATCCGCCACTATTTTGACAAGTTCGGCAAGGGCATGGGCGCGCAGGGCTGCGTCAGCTGGTCCTTTGACCGCAAGGGCGTCATCGTCATCAACAACGAGGACGAGGAGCTGGACGAGGAGACCGTCATGATGGACGCGCTGGACGCCGGCGCCGAGGACATGGAGGCCGACGGCCCCGTGTTCGAGGTCACTACCGATCCCGACAGCTTCAACGATGTGGTCAAGGCGCTGGAGGAGAAGGGCTACACCTTCGAGAGCGCGGAGATCGAGATGGTTCCCCAGAACTACATCACCATGACCAGCGAGGACGACGTCCGCAGCATGACCAAGCTCCTGGATATGCTGGAGGATAATGAGGATGTCCAAAATGTCTGGCATAACTGGCAGCAGGATTGATGGAACTTTTCCTGCGGAAAAGAAGTTGATTTTCAGTAAAACAGCGCGTTTTCAGAACTGATTTTTTCTCAGTTGCGAAATACATCGATTGCGCTGTGCTATACATTCCCCTTTGATTGCGACATACCAAAGGAGGAAATGACATGAAAATCAGCGCCGCTATCAGAGAATACTTAATTGAGATTGAGGTTAGGAAGTATACCCCGAAGACCATTCGCGGGTATCAGAATAGCCTCAATCTCTTTTTGCGTTTTTGTGAGCAGGAGGCGCACAACGGCAGATCATCTCCGTGCTTCTAAAACCGGTCCAACGCACATAGAGATAGGGTAACAGTCAGGATTCGGAGGAAGGCATTATGAATCGATCCACATCCATCTATCAGGATATGGCGGCCCGTACGGGCGGCAGTATCTATATCGGCGTTGTCGGGCCGGTCCGTACCGGCAAATCCACGTTCATCAAGCGCTTCATGGAGACCCAGGTCCTGCCGCACATCGACAATGCGTACCGCCGCGACCGCGCGCAGGATGAGCTGCCCCAGAGTGGCTCCGGCCGCACCATTATGACGGCGGAGCCGAAGTTCGTACCGGAGGAGGCCGTCCGTATCCAGATGGAGGGGGATGTGTCATTTTCCGTGCGGCTCATCGACTGCGTGGGGTACATGGTCCCAGGCGCGATGGGTCAGTTCGAGGATCTGTCGCCCCGCATGGTCATGACGCCGTGGTACGACCATGAGATCCCCATGCCCGAGGCGGCGGAGCTGGGTACCCGCAAGGTCATCGCAGACCATTCCACCGTGGGCATCGTCATCACCACCGACGGCACCATCACGGACATTCCGCGGGAGGATTATCTGGAGGCGGAGGAGCGGGTGATACGGGAGCTGCAGGAGATCGGCAAGCCGTTTCTGGTGCTGCTGAACTCTGCCGACCCCCACAGTGCACGCGCCGCCTCCATCGCAGAGGAGATCGGGGAAAAGCTCGGCGTCAGCTGTCTGCCGGTAAACTGTCTGACACTGGAGGAGCAGGAGATACAGGAGCTGCTGCGGGGGCTGCTGTATGAGTTCCCGCTGCAGGAGCTGGATGTATTCCTGCCGCCGTGGGTGGACGCGCTTCCCGGCGAGCACCCCATCAAAAGCGGCCTCTATCAGAGCATCGCGGCGGGGACATCCGAGCTGCACTGCATCCGCCAGCTGGCGCCGTACCTCGCCGCACTGCAATCCTCGGAGAACGTGGCGTCTGCCGGCCCAGCCCAGATCGATCTGGGCCGCGGCGTGGCAGAGGCGCAGATCCGTCTGCCGCGCAGCCTGTTCTATGAGACGCTGACGGAGCGCTCCGGCCTCAGCGTTGCCGATGACGGCGACCTGATGCAGCTCCTGACAGAGCTGGCCGCCGTCAAGAAGTCCTATGACAAGGTATCCGCTGCATTGGAAGCAGCCCGCGAGACAGGCTACGGTATTGTGCTGCCCTCGGTGGAGGAGCTTGAACTGGAGGATCCGGAGATCGTCAAGCAGGGGGGACGCTATGGCATTCGTATGCGGGCCAGCGCCCCGTCCATCCACATGATCCGCGCGGATGTGTCCACCACCGTCTCACCCATCGTGGGCAACGAAAAGCAGTCGGAGGAAATGGTCAACTACCTCCTTCAGCAGTTCGAGGGCGATACCGGCAAGATCTGGCAGTCCAATATCTTTGGCCGCAGCTTCAACGAGATCGCGGGGGAGGACCTGCAGGCCAAGCTGAAGCGGATGCCTGCCGATGCACAGGAGAAGCTGCGTCAGGCACTGGAGCGTATTCTCAACGAGGGCGGCGGCGGTTTGATCTGTATTATCCTATAAGGCAAGGCAGTCTCGCCGGCATACGCCGACGGGGCTGCCTTGCTCAGCATTGCCGCTCCACGCCATATTCCGCGGGCTGCCGCTTCCGCAGCGCATACCCCACGTCTGCATAGTCCAAAACGTATGGAACGTTTGGATTTGAAATTGAACATTTTTTAACGAATTATGTGCAGAATCCAACAAAAAGAAAAAAATAAGGAACAAAATCAGAAAAATATAGTGACAAATCCAGAACGGGTGTTATAATGTACTTGGAACAAATACCGCAGTCGCTGCGGAAAGAAGGAAAGGACAGCATCATGGGAATCAAAATCGGTATCAACGGATTTGGCCGTATCGGCCGTGTCGTCATGCGTATCCTAACGGAGGATCCGGAAAAATTCGACATCTGCGGCATCAACCTCCGCAAAGCGGACATCGACTATATGGTGTATCTGCTGAAATACGACTCCGTGTTCCGCAACTTCCCCGGTATGGTGGAGCACGCCGGCGGCGATCTGGTGGTCAACGGCCGCAAGATCAAGGTGTACAGCGAATCGGATGCTGCGATGATCAACTGGGCTGACTGCGGCGCGGAGTACATTATCGAGTCCACCGGAGCCAACAACACCACGGAAAAGGCCAGCCGGCATTTCAAGGGCGGCGCCAGAAAGGTCATCCTGACGGCTCCTGCCAAGGACGATGCCACCCCCACCTTTGTCTACGGCGTCAACAGTGACGAGTACCGCTCTGATATGCGGGTAATCTCCAACGCCAGCTGTACCACCAACTGCCTGGCGCCGCTGGCCTATGTGATCCACAAGGAGTTCGGCATTGAGCAGTCGCTGATGTCCACCATCCACGCCTCCACTGCCAAGCAGAAGGCCGTGGACTCCCGCGGCGGCAGCGACTGGCGCACCGGCCGCTCTATCCTGAACAACATTATCCCCACGTCCACCGGCGCAGCCAAGGCTGTGGGCCGCGTGATCCCTTCTCTGAAGGGCAAGATGACCGGTATGGCCTTCCGTGTCCCGACTGCCGATGTGTCTGTGGTGGATCTGACAGCCCGCCTGAGCACCAGCGTCTCCTATGCCGACATCTGCTATGAGATCCTCCACGCCTCCGAGACGTATATGAAGGGCATCATCGGCTACACCCGCGACCAAGTGGTGTCCACAGACCTGATCGGCAATCCCTGCCCCTGTATCTTCGATGAGACGGCAGGCATCATGCTGGATCATGACTTCGTCAAGCTCATCGCCTGGTACGACAATGAGTGGGGTTACAGCAACATGGTCACCCGTATGCTGGAGCATATGCACACCGTGGACGAATCCGACGCTTTTCTGACACAGGCATAAGATTCGATAGCGAAAAAGAGCGCGTCTGTGGACGCGCTCTTTTTCCACTGCGGCGCTTGCCAATGGTGCCGCGCCGTGGTATGATACAGAAAAGGGAGGAGGATGTACCCATGCTGTTAGCCATTGACATCGGCAACTCCAACATCTCCGTGGGCCTGTTTGACAAGGCGAGGGAGCTGCGCTTTCTGGCGTCACTGGATACCGACAGCCGCAAGACGGCAGATCAGATCAGCATCGACCTGATGAACCTTTTCACACTGTACGGCTGCGACATCCATGAGGTCAGCGGTGCGATTTTTTCCAGCGTTGTGCCGCCCATCAACTTTATGATGGAGAAGGCACTGACCCGTCTGCTGGGCAGGCCGCCTATGATCGTGGGCGCCGGCATCAAGACCGGCCTGAATATCCGCATGGAGTTCAACAGCCAGCAGCTGGGAGCCGACATTGTCGCCAATGCGGTGGCTGCGCTGGAGAAATACCCCGCGCCCATCATCATGATCGACATGGGCACCGCCACCATTGTGTCCTATATCTCTGCCAAGCGCTGCTACGAGGGCGGTCTGATGTTTCCCGGTGTTCGCCTGTCACTGGACGCGCTTTCCGATCATACGGCCCAGTTGCCCAACATTTCCCTCCAGCATCCCCGTCACCTCATCGGCAAAAATACGGAGGACTGTATGCGAAGCGGTATCGTCTACGGCACCGCCGGTATGCTGGACGGCATCATTGACCGCATCCGCGAAATGCTGGACGGGGCGGAGCCGTCCATTGTAGCCACCGGCCCTAACGCGCCGGTGATCGCCCGCTATTGCCGCAACCCCGTGACCTACGACAAGTATCTGCTGATGGAAGGGCTTCGCATCATCTACGAAAAGAATCTCGACACCGGAAAGCGCGAGAACCGTTGATAAAAAATGACTGGAAAGGGAAAATCCTTTCCAGTCATTTTCTTGTGCTATCTTACTCTGCCAGCACCTTTTTCAGCTTGGCAAAGCGGGGCAGGGAGTCCTGCCGCGGCAGATCCGGCTCGCCCTGGATCAGCGGCAGCGCGTAGTCGATGAACTGCCGGTTCAGACCGTTGCCGGCATCGTTGATCCACTCGCGGGGAATCTTCTTTTCCACGTTGGCTACCTCGATCAGAGGGATGAGCTTGGTGCGGCAGGCGTATTTTCCGTCCTGCACGCCGCGTTCAAAGCCGATCATGCGGCCGTTAATGCCGTTCACCGCGTTTTCCACAGCCACCTTGCCGGCCATGTAGGACTCCTCAATGTCCGTCTCGCTGGCCAGATGGGCCGCGCAGCGCTGCAGCAGGTTCAGCTCAATACCGCGGACCTTGGCACCCGTCTCCTCCTTCAGCACCTCTGCCAGAATGGTGGCCAGACCGCCCAGCTGTGCATGGCCGAAGCCGTCGTTGGCTGCCACCTTCGCTTCGGAGACGAAGTCGCCGTCCTCGTAGTGGATGCCTTCAGACACCGCCACAATGCAGTTGCCCGTTTCCTTGTAGATGCGCTTGACATCCTCGATGAAGGTGGGCATACTGAAATCAGTCTCCGGCAGATAAATCAGATCGGGGCCTGCGCCGTACTCACCGGCCAGCGCCGATGCCGCCGTTAGCCAGCCCGCGTGGCGGCCCATGATCTCTACCACCACGATCATGCCGGTATCGTACACATGGGCGTCCTGATAGACCTCCATAATGGACGTGGCGATATACTTGGCCGCCGAGGCATAGCCAGGGCAGTGATCCGTGCCGAACAGGTCGTTGTCGATGGTCTTGGGGACGCCCATCACGCGGCACTCATAGCCCACGGACTGCATATATTGGTTGATCTTGTTGCAGGTGTCCATGGAGTCGTTGCCGCCGTTGTAGAAGAAATAGCGGACATCGTGCTTCTTGAAGACCTCCAGAATGCGCTTGTAGTCCGTGTCATCCAGCTCCGGATCGGCAATCTTATAGCGGCAGGAGCCCAGCGCAGAGGAGGGGGTGTACTTCAGAAGCCGCAGCTCCTCAGGATCCTCCTTTCCCATGTCGAACAGCCGGTCAGCCAGCACGCCCTTGATGCCGTGCTCCGCGCCCAGCACCTGGGTGATGGCGCCGGATTTCAGCGCTGTGTCGATCACGCCGTAAGCGCTGGCATTGATGACGGATGTGGGGCCGCCGGACTGGCCGATGATACACGCGCCGCGCAACTCTTTCATAGGTCCATACCTCCGAAATATTACTTTTCAAGATTTGACAGGCACCGGCCAGTGCTGCACACGGGCCGGATTCGCTTCAAGTACACATTCTACCATGGAAATTTGGGAATGTAAATGCTTTCGCTCTTGCAAATGGGAAAAAATATGATACAATAGGAATGTAACAATCATTCCGTACAACACGGCAAATCTATTATGCGGAAAAGGAGATCAAATTATGGCACTTGTCACTTCCAAGGAAATGTTTGCCAAGGCTTACGACGGCGGCTATGCCATCGGCGCCTTCAATGTCAACAACATGGAGATCGTACAGGGCATCACCGAGGCCTGTCAGGAGGAGCACGCTCCCGTGATCCTGCAGGTCAGCAAGGGCGCCCGCGCCTACGCCAACCACACCTATCTGGTGAAGCTGGTGGAGGCTGCCGTGGCCTGCTGCCCCGATATCCCCATCGTGCTCCATTTGGACCACGGCCCCGACTTTGAGACGTGCAAGAGCTGCATCGACGGCGGCTTTACCTCTGTGATGATCGATGCGTCCTCCAAGCCCTTTGCCGAGAATATCGAGATCACCAAGAGGGTAGTGGAGTATGCCCATGACCACGGCGTGGTGGTAGAGGCCGAGCTGGGCACGCTGGCCGGTATCGAGGATGAGGTCAAGGTGGCTGCTCATGAGGCGTCCTATACCCGTCCCGAGGAGGTGGAGGAGTTCGTTGCCAAGACCGGCTGTGATTCTCTGGCCATCGCCATCGGCACCAGCCACGGCGCCTATAAGTTCAAGCCCGAGCAGTGCACCCGCAACGAGCAGGGGATTTTGGTGCCGCCTCCTCTGCGCTTCGATGTGCTGGAAGAGGTCAGCAAGCGCCTGCCCGGCTTCCCCATCGTGCTGCACGGCTCTTCCTCCGTGCCGCAGGAGTATGTAAAGATGATCAACGAGCACGGCGGCAAGATGCCCAACGCCATCGGCGTACCCGAGGAGCAGCTGCGTCAGGCCGCCCGTCTGTCCGTCTGCAAGATCAACATCGATTCCGACCTGCGTCTGGCCATGACCGGAACCATCCGCCAGTTCATGGACGAGCATCCCGACAAGTTCGATCCCCGTGAGTATCTGAAGCCCGCCCGCGCCAACATCAAGGAGCTGGTCCGCCACAAGCTGGTGGACGTGCTGGGCTGTGCCGGCAAGGCCTGAACCGATTACCCACATTTCTGCATAAACCAGAAAACGAACGGCGTGACCCGCAAGGGCCGCGCCGTTCGTTTGTCAGCAGCTTTGCCGCGTAAGTGGCGTCGAAAATTTTTGCGCCGTCCCGATCACACGGAGCAAAATATTGACAAGACTTGATTCTTTGCCCACTTTTGTGGTAACATAAGCGTAGAAAAAATAGAACTTCGAGGTGAGATCTTGTCCGCTGCATTTGTTTCCGACCCCGCCCGGCGCGTGGAGATCGCCCGCACGATCCTTTCACAGCTGCCGGAGTGGTTCGGCATCCCCGCCGCTACAGAGGGGTATATCGTCGACGCCGCCCATGAACCCTGCTTTGTCTGCGAGGAAGACGGCGCACCGGTGGGCTTTCTCTGTCTTAAGGAGACAGGGCACAGCACCGTGGAGCTTGCGGTTATGGGTGTTCTGAAGCCCTGCCACCGCAAGGGATACGGCCGTGCGCTGGTGGACGCTGCCGTAACCTACGCCCGCCAGGCGGGGTACGAATTCATGCAGGTCAAGACCGTGCAGATGGGGAAGTACGAGGAGTATGACCGCACCAACCGGTTCTATCTCAGCTGCGGCTTCAAGGAGTTTGAGGTTTTTCCCACGCTCTGGGACGAGTGGAACCCCTGCCAGATATACGTCCTTTCCCTAAATAAATAAGCAAAGTCCCGCAAGGCCTATGGCCTTGCGGGACTTCTATTGTCATGTATTTTTTTCCCTTTACAGCGTTTCCTTGACTTTGGCGGCAATCTGATCCGCTGTCAGGCCGTATTCCCGCAGCACATCCGCCGCTTTGCCGGACTGGCCGAACTGATCGTTGACGCCGATCTTCCGGAACTTGCAGGAGACCTTGCCCATCAGTACATCTGCCACCGCGTCGCCCAGACCGCCGATGACACTATGCTCCTCTACGGTCACCACGTTGCCGCACTGCTGGGCGTACCTCATGACGCACGCCGCGTCAATGGGCTTGATGGTATGGATGTTGATGACGCTGATCTCGATGCCCTCCGATGCCAGCAGCTTCGCCGCCTCCAGCGCCTCGCTGACCATCAGGCCGCAGGCAAACACGGCGACATCCTTGCCCTCCCGCAGCACGTTGGCCTTGCCGATCTCGAAGGGATAGTCCTCCTCGAACACCGGCGTCGCCAGACGGGCCAGACGCATATAGGCCGGCCCCTGGAACTCCGCCAGTGCGAAGGTAGCCTTGCGAGCCTCCTTGGCGTCTGCGGGCACGATCACCGTCATGCCGGGGATGAGCCGCATCAGGCCAATGTCCTCGATGGACTGGTGGCTGCCGCCGTCCTCGCCCACGGAAACACCGGCGTGGGAGCAGCAAATTTTCACATTGAACTTGGGATAGGCGATGGAGTTGCGGATCTGCTCATAGGCGCGCCCAGCGCCGAACATGGCAAACGTGGAGCAGAAGGGAACAAGCCCCATGGTGGACAGGCCCGCGCCGATGTTCATCATATTGGCCTCGGCGATGCCGCAGTCGAAGAACCGCTGGGGATAGGCAGCCTTGAAAAACTTGGTCATGGTCGCACCGGCCAGATCGGCGTCCAGCACCACGACTTTTTCGTTGACGGCGCCCAGCTCTACCAGTGCCTTGCCGTACGCTTCACGGGTCGCGATCTTTTCACTCATGGCTCAGTCCTCCAATTCCTTCAATGCCTGCTGACGCTGCTCCTCGTTGGGAGCCTTACCATGCCAGCCCACTTGGTTTTCCATAAACGAAACGCCCTTGCCCTTGACGGTGTGGGCCAGAATGGCGCGGGGCTTGCCCGCCGCCACCGGCGCGCTCAGCGCTGCCTCGATGGCATCCAGATCGTGGCCGTCCAGCTCGTGCAGGTCGAAGCCGAACGCCCGCAGCTTGGCAGCCAGATCGCCCAGACTCATGACCTCATCGTTGCTGCCGTCGATCTGCAGTCCGTTGTTGTCCACGATCACCGTCAGATTGTCCAGCTTGTAGTGGGCGGCGGACATCAGCGCCTCCCAGATCTGCCCCTCCTGACACTCGCCATCGCCCAGCAGGGTGTACACCTTTGTATTCTTGCCCTGGACCTTGGCGCCCAGCGCCATACCCACGGCGATCGAGCAGCCCTGACCCAGCGAGCCGGTGGAGGCATCCACACCCGGCACCTTCTTGCAGTCGGGATGGCCCTGCAGGATGCTGTGCAGCTGCCGGAAGCTCTTGAACTCATCGCGGCTGATGAAGCCCTTTTCCGCCAGCACCGCATAGTAGCAGGGGGCCGCATGGCCCTTGCTCAGCACGAAGCGGTCGCGGTCCTCGGCCTTGGGGTTCTCAGGATCGACGTGCATATGGTTGTAGAACACGCTGACCATCAGCTCCACCGCGGAGAGGGAGCCGCCGGGATGGCCGGAACCGGCGTTTGCCGTCATATTGATGATATCCCGACGTACCTGACGGCATACGCGGGAAAGCTCTGCTGTATTCATGGGGGACCTCCATTCCTATTTCTTCCGTATAAGAGTAGCGCATTTTCCGCCAAATGTCAATGAACATCCGCCGTATACGCCGCATAGGCTGTACCGGAGGGATGCCCTATGATCTTTCGGCCCTATCGGCGGCTCAACGCCGTTCTCTACGCCCATCACTGGGCCTACGGACGGAATCCGCGGTTCTACGACTACGAGGAGCTGGGCGGCGACTGCACCAACTTTGCCTCCCAGTGCGTCTATGCCGGCGCCGGCGTCATGAATTACACGCCGGTCTACGGCTGGTATTACATCGACCCCGACAATAAAGCACCGGCATGGACCGGCGTGGAGTATTTCTACAGCTTTCTCACCCGTCCTCAGATATCGCTGGGGCCCGTGGCACGGGAGACCGATGATCTGCGCCTTGCCCAGTCTGGCGACGTGATCCAGCTCCGATTCTCCGGCCCTGTTTTTCAGCATTCACCGGTGGTGGTGCAGACCAGTCCTGACGGTTCAGCGGATAAAATACTGCTGGCGGCCCACAGCAGCGACGCGGATTGGCGGCCACTGAGCAGCTACGAATACGAGGCTTACCGCGTTCTGCATATTCTGGGCTTCTATGACGAATAAAAAGGGGAGACGGCATTCAATCCGCCGTCTCCTCACTGTTATCCTGTATTTTTCCTTTTACTTTCACACATGACAAGGGATTTGCCTTTGCAGCTACGCGCAGTGCCTCATTGTCAATATGGGTGTAGATTTCCGTTGTGTTCAGGTGTTCGTGGCCCAAAACCTCCTGCACTGCCTTGACGTCCACGCCGTTTTGCAGCATGAGCGTGGCCGCCGTATGCCGCAGCTTGTGGCTGGAATATCGCTCACTGTCCAGTCCCGCAGCGGACAGGTGCTTTTTCACCAGCGCGTGGACCGTGGACCGGCTGATACGCTTGTTTTGGCCGGACAGGAACAGCGCGTTTCGATCCTTTCCACCGACCGGCCGCCGCACCGTCAGGTATCGCTCCAACGCATCCTTGCACGCACCGTTGAGATACACCACGCGCATTTTATTTCCCTTGCCCAGCACTCGCAGCGCATCGCCCTGGATGCTCGTGAGATCCAGCCCGATCAGCTCCGAGATCCGCAGTCCGCAGTTGAGAAACAGCGTCAGAATGCAGTAATCCCGCTCCTGATGAGGGCCGTCCACCGATTCCAACAGGGAGAGGCATTCCTGCAGCGTGAGATAGCGGGGGAGGGATTTCATCTGTTTGGGCGTATCCACGTCCTTGCAGGGATTGTCCTCTAAAAGATGACGCTTGTTGCAAATGTAGTTGAAAAAAGATCGGATCGTGGCCAGTTTTCGAGCCCTAGATGCTGCGTTCAGACCTTTGTTAGAAATTTCACTATTTTGATGCTGCAACCGGTCGCGGCTCAGATACGTCAGATATCCGTAAATATCCGCCAGGGTGATATCGGCAATGAATGCAAGACCAATGTCGCGGATGTCGATTTGGTCCAGCGGCAGACCGGCCAGCGCGGGGTCTCGTGTCTGCTTCAGAAAACGGAAAAAATTCCGCATATCCAGATAGTATTCATCTACCGTGCGCTGCGAATGCGCCTTGATGGTCTCATGGTAGCTGAGGAAGTCCAGCAGCAGCTGTGGCGAATCCGAACGATAATCCATAGAAAGTTATAGGAAGGACGATGAAAGCATCACCTGAATCATTGCTTGTCCGACAGATAATAGACCGGCAGCTCTGACACGGTGTGCGCTTTCTGGCGCAGAGCGGTGCAGGTGATACTATTGCACTTCTATCCGGTGTTTTACCTCCACTCGATTGAACAAAATTTTTATTTTGTTCAATCGCATCTACCCTTCCAAGACCTCCTCTCTTTTACGTCTCCTGCGTATCGTATCAGCGTTTTCCGGCGCTGTCAGGGAGACCGCCGCTTTACGCCTTCAGGCAGCGCAGCACCGCCATCAGGATGGAATAGTACTTGCTGTCAGGCGTGTCGGCACGACTGGTAATGATGACGGGGCAGGACGCGCCGCAGATGGTGCTGGCCATGGTCTTCCCTGCGATGTAGGTGCAGGCCTTGTATAGCACGTTGCCGATCTCAATGAACGGCACCAGCAGGATGTCCGCCTGACCGGCCACGGGATCGTGGATGGACTTGTGCTTCACGGACTCCATGGAGATGGCGCCGTCCAGCGCCAGCGGGCCGGAGATGACGCAGCCCGCCACGCCCCGCTCCGCGATCTCCTTGGCGGATACGGTGGACGGCATCTTGTCGGTCACATTCTCCACGGCGGACAGCACCGCCACCTTGGGGCACTCAATGCCCAGCGCACGGGCCACCGGCAGTGCGTTTTCCACGATACCGATCTGCGTCTCCACGTCGGGCGCGATGTTGATGGCGGCGTCGGTGATCATGACGAACCGGCCTTCATACTCAAAAATACCGCACTGGCTGACGAGGCGGCGTCCGCCGGTGGGGATCAGGCCCGTCTCCTTGTTCAGAATGGCGCGGGCAAAGTTGGAGGTCTGCAAAATGCCCTTCATGGGGATATCGGCCTTCCCTTCCCGCACCAGCTGCACGGCGATCTTGGCAGCCTCCAGCTCCTCGCCGTCAAAATCCACGATTTCATAGTCGCGCTCGCTCTCGCCCATCTCATGCAGCATGGCGATGATCTCGTCCTTCTTCCCCACCAGCGTGCCCTCTACAACGCCTTTGCGGTGTGCGTTGACCACGGCGGACAGCGCTGGCTCGTCATGGGCATTGGCCAGTGCGATGCGCTTTTTCATATTCTGGCTCAGAACGTAATTTTCCAGTTCCTTAAAATTTGTCAGCATTTTCTATATACCTCCTGATGCTTCGGTCTTTGCTGAACCGATCTCACGCGGCCTATTATACGCTTTTATCCTGCGAAAGACAACTGTTTTGTCCCCCGCTCCAATCTATGGAAACATTTTCTTGCAAATACAGCCGCTTTGGGGTATACTGGAAGAAATCAATGCAGGAGGGCCTCCTATGTTCTGGGATATTCTTTTCTACGGCATCATTATTCTGGGTGCCATTCTCTTCATTGCCCTGACGGCCTACCGCATCGACTGGGCCAGACATCCCGAGAAGTATCAGGACCTCGCGGAGGATCCGGAAAAGGTGGCTTATCGCCAGAAGAAGGAGGCGGATAAGAAGGCCGCCGCCAAAAAAGCCAAGGAGAAGGAAAAGGCCCTTAAGCGGCAGAAGCGCGTGGACAAGGTCAACCACTACCGCGCCATCAACGGGATGGATCCCATCGGTCTGGACGGTAAGCCTAAGGACGCCAAAAAGAAAAAGTAAACGCAGCAGGCGGCGCTCCGCGGAGCGCCGCCTGTTTTTTCATGATCTGCCGGCATTTTCCCCGCCGCACAGCAGCGCCGTCAGCTGAGCGTAGACCTTCTCCGGCTCCCGCTGGAAGCGCTGGGCCAGCGAGTCTGCCGTCTGCCGGTCCGCCACCATCAGCTGCAGCTCCATCAGCTCGTCCACATCGTCCCGCAGGATCAGCGTCACGGTAAACGTCCCGTTTTCCCGGGCGGTCACATGGCTCTGTACCTGCGCCCGCCGCAGCGCCTCCCTGTTGTAAGCCGATACGTTCACATCGGAGTGCTGCCGCACCGTCTCCGGCAGGCTGGACTCGCAGATGCGGCTATTTCGCCGGCCCTTCTCCGTGATGACGTACCGCCCCTCCTCCGTCAGACGCAGGTGCTCCGTCCGCACCAGATCGTTCAGACACTCAGCGTAGTCGAAATAGTCGATGCCATCGTCGCACATGGTCAGATCCTGCATATCGGCCGGTGTCAGCGGTTCTGTCACGCGTGCCGCGATATAGAGAATGAGAAATTTGATCTCCAGCTTGTCCTGAATGAAGCCGACGCCCACAAAGCATCCCTCCCATGATGGTACTGCCTTTATTATACGCAAAATCACGGGATTTGTAAAGAGCGGGAGCCGCGCCGGATGTCCGGCGCGGCTCCTCCCTGTCAGTGGCAGGCGCAATAGCTGCGTGTGCTGTTATAGTCGTTGGGCGTATCCACTGTGTTGGGCGGGAAGAACTCGTTGACGGGGAAGGCTACACTGCGGAACAGACCGCAGGGGTCCTCCTGCGCGTCGCAGGGGCACTCGGTCTGAGGGATGCAGTAGTCGTACACGGGGATCAATAGCTGCGTATCCCGCTCCAGCCGCACCAGCGTGAACTGTCCCAGCGTCACATAAAACCGCCGGTTGGCGCTGTCATCGAACACCAGCTCCTGCCCGAAGCTCTGGGCGATGAAGGACGGGATCTCCGTCAGCCGCCCGCAGTCGCAGCCGGGCGCGGATGGGCAGTCCGTTACCTTCGTGTCCAGCACAATGGGATCCACCGCCTCTACCACAGCAATGGGCAGGTTCGTCCGCATACGCCCGGGGATATCCAGCTCGTCGAACGCCGTATCGGACGAAAAGATCTTGGCGTTGCCCTCGCTGCCAAACAGGATGCAGCGCTTGTCGAAGACGCACAGGCCATCCGCCTCAGCATAGCGCGGCGTACCGGTACACACCTGTAACGTCACGCGGTAGAAAAACCGCATATCGATGGAGTAAAAACCACGGTTAAACGTGACCGGCTCCACATCTGTATAGATGTATAGCAGCTCCGCCGTACCGCCCTTGATCATCTGTGAGCTGCTCAGCACCTGCTGCGCCGTCACCGTGGGATAGAACCGCAGGTCTTCCACGCAGTCCTTGTCGCGGCAGGAGTCGAAGATCTTCCGTGTATGGACGCAAACGGACTCGCGCACGCTGCTCAGATCGCAGACGGGGCCCGGCATCAGATTTTCAGGCATTGTATGACCTCCTAATAAGTACTGAAAGAATGGCTCTTTCAGTACAGTGTATGCCCGCCCAACGCAAAGGTGCGGCGCATCCGCGCCGCACCTTCCGGTCCGTTACTTCTTTCGCACCACCACATTCTCATCGCCCAGCCATTCGCGGCACTCCTGCAAAAACGCCGGATGATTCAGGCAGGTGGTCCCCAGCATCTTTCCCGTGTCCGCTACGCGGACCTTCAGCGGCGTATCACCCTCAAACATGGTCATCACCAGACTGATGTGCCGGAACGCCGGACTGTCCATGCTGGGCACCTTCAGATAGACGACAGACCGCTCCTGCGGCGCGGCGGCGCACTGCTGCTCCAGCGCGGGGATCCCCTGCTCCAGCGCGGGGATCCCCTGCTCCAGCGCGGGGATCCCCTGCTCCAGCGGATAGATGCTGTCGCACATGATCTGCGGCGGCTTCTCATCCCGCACGGACAGTCTTCCCTTCACCAACACCGGCGTGTTCACCGCCATATAGCTGCCGCATTGGTCAATGGTACGGCTGAAGCACAGCAGCTCCACGGCTGCCGTTTCATCCTCCACCACCACGTAGGCCATCAGCGTATTGTTCTTGGTGGTCCGCGTCCGGCTGGAGGTCACGATGCCTGCCACGGTGACGGTCTGCCCGTCAGCGAACCGGACCGGTCCGTCCTCACCGGCAAGGTCATCCAATATCTCATGGATGGGCACAGCCCCTGCCCGCCGCGCCAGCGGCCGGTAGTCCGCCATGGGATGGCCCGACAGGTAAAGCCCCGTGGTCTCCTTCTCCATGTGCATCCGCTCCGTGGCGGTGTACTCGGGGAGGTCCGGCAGTTGGATGTCCGATGCACGCTCCTGTTGGCCGGACAGGGCGCCGAACATATCCAGCTGCCCCTCCACATTCTGCCGCCGCGTGCTGCCGATGGTGTCCAGCACCATCTCGTACACGGCGATGAGCTGGGAGCGCCGGTGGCCCAGACTGTCGAAGGCACCGCTGCGGATGAGGTTCTCCACCGCCCGCTTGTTCATGTCGCCGCAGTCGTACATCCGCTGGCAGAAGTCCTGGAAGGACCGGAACGCCCCCCCCTGCTCCCGCTCCTTTACCACGGACAGGATAAAGCCCCGCCCGATGTTCTTGATGGCCACCAGCCCGAACCGGATGCCCTCCGGTTCCACGGTGAACCGGTCATAGGAGCGATTTACGTCCGGCGGCAGCAGTGTGATGCCGCTGTCGCGGCACTCGCCGATGTAGCCTGCCACCTTGTCGGAGTTGTCCAGCACGCTGGTGAGCAGCGCCGCCATGTACTCCTTGGTGTAGTGGCACTTGAAGTACGCCGTCTGGTAGGCCACCACCGCGTAGCTGACGGCGTGGGCCTTGTTAAAGGCATAGTTGGCAAAATCGAAGATCTCGTCGTAGATGGCCTGCGCCGTGGCCTCCTCAATGCCGTTGGCGATACAGCCTGTGATGCCCCGCTCCCTGTCGCCGTAGACAAAGGCCTGCCGCTCCTTTTCGATCTCCTTGGCCTTCTTCTTGCTGATGGCGCGGCGCACCATGTCCGCCTGCCCCAGCGAAAAGCCGCCCAGCTCCTGGAAAATGCGGATGACCTGCTCCTGATACACGATGCACCCATACGTCACCGACAGGATGGGCTGCAGCATGGGGTGCTTGTATGTCACCAGCGACGGGTTGTGCTTGCAGGCGATAAACCGCGGAATAGATTCCATGGGTCCCGGCCGGTACAGCGCTATCACGGCGGTGATGTCCTCGATGCTCTGGGGCTTCAGCCCCACGCACACGCCGGTCATGCCGCTGGACTCGATCTGGAACACGCCCGCCGTCTGTCCACGGGAGATCATCTCGTATGTGGCCGTATCGTCGTCCGGTATGCCGTCCAGCGTGAAATCCGGCTCCCGCTCCTGCACCATCTTCACCGCGTCGTCCAGCACCGTCAGGTTTCGCAGCCCCAGAAAGTCCATTTTCAGCAGGCCCAGCTCCTCCAGCGTGGTCATGACGTACTGGCACACCACCGCATCGTCGTTTCGCGCCAGCGGCACATATTCGTATACCGGCCGCTTGGTGATGACCACGCCCGCCGCGTGGGTGGAGGCGTGCCGCGGCATCCCCTCCAGCGCCATGGCGGTGTCAATGAGCTTCTTCACTCTTGGGTCGTCGCGGTACAGATCCGCCAGCTGCTTGCTGAGCTTCAGCGCGTCCTTCAGCGTGATGTGCAGCGCCCCCGGCCCCGCCGGCACCAGCTTTGCCACCACATCCACCTCGGCGTAGGTCATATTCAGCGCACGGCCCACGTCCCGGATGGCGGCGCGGGCCGCCATGGTGCCGAAGGTCACGATCTGTGCCACATGGTCGTCGCCGTACTTGCGGCGCACATAGTCCACCACCTCGCCGCGGCGGGTGTCGCCGAAGTCCATGTCGATATCAGGCATGGAGACCCGCTCCGGATTCAGAAACCGCTCAAAGTACAGGTCGTACTTCATGGGATCGATGTCCGTGATCTCCAGACAGTAGGATACCATGGATCCCGCGGCGGACCCGCGCCCGGGCCCCACCGGAATGTCCACGCTCCTTGCATAGCGCACGAAATCCGAGACGATGAGGAAATAGTCGGTGAACCCCATCTTCTCGATCATATCCAGCTCATAGTCCAGCTGCCTGCGATAGGTGGCGTTTCCCGTCCCATACCGCTTGGTAAAGCCTTCGCCGCACAGCTTCCGCAGATAGGCCGGCGAATCATACCCCTCTGGCAGCCGGAATTCCGGCAGGTGGTACTTGCCGAACGTAAACTCCAGCTGGCACATATCCGCGATGCGCTGGGTATTGGCCACCGCATCAGGATACCCGGCAAACAGTGCCTCCATCTCCTCCGTGGACCGCAGATAGAAGTTCTGCGGCTCATAGCGCATCCGGTTTTCGTCGTCTACGGTCTTGCCCGTCTGGATGCACAAAAGCACATCGTGGCTCTCGGCATCCTCCCTCCGCAGGTAGTGCGCGTCATTGGTGCACACCAGCGGAATGCCCGTCTCGCCGTGGAGCCGCAGCAGCTGACGGTTCACCTCCGTCTGCTCGGCGATGCCGTGGTCCTGCAGCTCCAGATAGAAGCTGTCCTCACCGAAGATGTCCCGCATGGTCAGGGCGTACTCCTTCGCCCCGTCATAGTCGCCGTTCAGCAGGCGGCGGGGGATCTCGCCGGCCAGGCACGCCGACAGCGCGATCAGCCCCTCTGAATGGGTCCGCAGCAGGTCCAAATCGATGCGTGGCTTGATATAAAAACCCTCCGTGAAGGCCTGACTCACCATATAGGATAGGTTCCGATAGCCCGTCTCGTTTTTGCACAGCAGCACCAGATGCCGCGACTCCGCATCAAACTCGTGCTGCTTGTCGAAGCGGGTCCGCCGCGCCACATAGACCTCGCACCCTATGATGGGGTGGATACCCTCCTTTTTGCAGGCGCGGTAGAAGTCGATGGCGCCATACATCACGCCGTGGTCCGTGATGGCCACCGCGTTCTGCCCCATCTCCTTTACCAGCGCCGGCAGGTCCCGTATCCGGCACGCGCCGTCCAGCAGACTGTATTCCGTATGGACGTGCAGATGTACAAAGCCCATGCTCTCCCCTGTCCTTCCGTTCCGTTACGCCAATTCCGCCAGCAGCTCGTCCAGCAGCTCCACGCCGGAGACCACCAGAATGCGGCAGTGCTGTGTCACGCCCAGCTCCTGTGCCAGCTCCGTGCCCACCAGCTCCCTGTCTGCCAGCAGCTCGCGGCAGTTCATCTGCCGGAACCGCTCCGTGAACCGCTGCTGGAACGCCTTTGTCAGCTCCGAGGACCGCTTTTTCCCTGCCGGCCCGTTCTCCAGCGTGCTGGGATAGGCCATCCCCAGCACCACCGCCGCCGCGTTCACCACACCGCAGATGCCGCCGCAGCGCAGCCCGCCGCCAAAGCCGCTGGCCAGCGCCATGCTCTGCTCCTCCGTGAAGCCCGTCATATCCGTGAACGCCAGCAGCACGCTTTGTCCGCAGTTCAGTCCCTTTTCATGGAATTCCTTGGCCCGCAGGCACCGTTCTCTCCTTGTCACAGATCGTTTGCCTCCTCCATCAGCTTCCGCATCCGATGATTGATGCAGGATTTTGTCACCGGCGGGTCGCACCGCTCTGCCAGCTGCGTCAGCGACAGCTCCGGATATGTCAGCCGCAGCGCCGCCGTCTGCCGCAGCTTCTCCGGCAGCTTCTCCCACTGCGGGGCTCTTTGCAGCTTCTCAATGGCCGCCACCTGCTCCTGCGCGGCGTCCAGCGTCTTGTTGACGTTGGCCATGTCGCAGTTCATGGCCCGATTGGCCCCGTTTCGGATCTCCTTGTCCACTTTGGCCGTCATGATATCCATGGCTGCCGCCGGCGCACCGATCTTCGTCAGAAGGTCCTCGATGTGCTCCGATTGCTTGAAATACAGCAGGGCGTCGGCGCCGCGCTGCACCGTGCGGGGCAGGAACCCCATCTCCTGCAGCAGCGCGGACACCTCGCGGCTGGCCTGCTGGTGGTTGGTAGCCAGCTCCATATGGTATCGCTTCTCCGGATCGGTCACGCTGCCGCCTGCCAGAAACGCCCCTCTCAGAAACGCCGTCCGGCAGTGATCCTCCTCCAGCAGCCCAAAATTGACGTGCAGCGCCATGAGCTGCTGAGGATCATAGCCCAGCGTGTTGATGACCCGCGATAGCTTGCTGCGATCGGTGATGCGGAAAATCAGCTTCCCCTTTCCGTCTCCCTCCGGCATCTGGTCGAATCGCAGGGAGAATGCCTTGTGGAACAGCTTGGGCAGCCGCGCGGCAAACTCCGGATTTTCCGTAATGATCCGTACCTCCGACGGCGTGAACGTATTGCAGTACAGCAGCACGCCGTAGGCCTCCGCCCTGGCGCAGCACTGCCGCGACAGCTGCACACGGCACATCTCGCTTTTTGCCTTGAACGCAAAGGACTGCATCCCGTCCGCTCCCTTCACCGTGAAATATCCCGATGGCTTTCCGACACCGGATAGCCAAGACCACTGATATACGCGGCCAGATGGTGGGCCATGGCCGTAGACCGGTGCCGCCCGCCGGTGCAGCCCACCGCGATGACCAGCTCCGTCCGGCCCTCCTGCCGGTACTGGGGCAGCAGGAACGCCAGCAGCGGCTCCAGCCGCTCCAGAAACCGCCCCGCCGCCTCTGATGCAAACACATACGCCCGCACCGGCTCATCCAGCCCCGTCAGAGGCTTCAGCTCCGGCACATAGTAGGGGTTTGGCAGGAACCGCACGTCGAACACCAGATCCGCCTCCAGCGGCAGCCCGTTCTTATACCCGAAGGACAGAACGCTGACGTTCAGCGGCTGCTGTGTCCCATCGCCGCCGAACAGGCTCAAAAGCTGGCTACGCAGCTTGGCGGTGGAGAAGGCTGTGGTGTCCAGCACCACGTCCGCGTGCTCCCGCACCGGCGCCAGCAGCTCCCGCTCCCGCCGCACCGCCTCCTCAATGGAGCAGCCCTCCGTGCACAGGGGGTGACTGCGCCGCGTTTCCTTGTACCGGCTGATGATGACCCGCGTCTCCGTCTCCAGAAACAGCAGGCGGCACCGGACACCGTCCTTGTGCCGCAGCCTGTCCACCACGTCCAGAAGCCGTTGAAACGGTTCCCCCGCCCGCACATCGTACACCAGCGCCACGCGGTCATAGCGTCCGCCGGACGCCGTGCAGAAGTTGGCGAATTTCAGCATCATCTCCGCCGGCAGGTTGTCCACGATATAGTAGCCGATATCCTCCAAAAAGGCGGCCGCACGGGACTTTCCACTGCCGGAAAGCCCCGAAATAATGAGTATCTCCACGCTGTTCTCCTCAGTGTATCACCTTGACCTCCGGCTCCAGCCGAACGCCCTTTTCCTTCCAGACCCGCCGCTGGATCTCCGCCATCAGCGCCGTCACGTCGGCGCACGTTGCGCCGCCTCGGTTGATGACGAACCCCGCGTGCTTCTCTGACACCTGCGCGCCGCCTACCGTCAGGCCCTTGAGACCGCATTCGTCGATGAGCGCCGCGGCGAAATAGCCCTCCGGCCGCTTAAAGGTGCTTCCCGCACTTGGATATTCCAGCGGCTGTGAAGCCTTTCTCCTTGTCATCAGTTCGTCCATTTTGGAGCGGATCTCCTTCGGCTCTCCCGCCGACAGCGCAAACACGGCGCTGAGCACCACCGCGTCCGGCCGGTCCGCCAGCAGACTGTGGCGATAGGAAAAGCTCAGCTCCTCTCCGCGAAGCCGCTTCACACCCTCATCGGGGAACAGCACGGACGCGCTCTCCACCACCTGCTGCATCTCGCCGCCGTAGGCGCCCGCGTTCATACACACTGCACCGCCTACGCTGCCCGGGATGCCATGGGCGAACTCCAGCCCCGTCAGGCCCCGCTGCTGGGCGAATACTGCTGTGCGGGCCAGAGAAGCGCCGCTCTCTGCCACGACGCGGCCCTGAGCGTCTATGGACACCTCGGCGTATTCCCGGGTGTTCACCACCAGCCGGTCCACGCCCGCATCGGGAAACAGCAGATTTGTCCCGTTGCCGATGACCAGCGGCCGCGCTCCGCAGGAGCGGGCGAAAGCGATGAGCAGCACCATCTGGCTGCCGTCCTTGGGAAACGCCATGCGTTTCGCCGGTCCGCCGATGCGAAAGGACGTGTACCTTGCCAGCGGCGCCTCGCGCTCATAAGTCATCTCCGGCAGATAGTCCGCCGTCCAGCGATCCAGTTCCTCGTACCAGCTCATAGCCCCTCCTGACCGGTCCTCATATCCGTTTCTTCTTGCCCAGCAGCGCCGCGCCCAGGATCCCCGCCTGATTGCCCAGCTCTGCCTTGACGATGCGGGTCCGCTTGTTTCGCCCGCTGGGCAGGCTCTCCCGCTCCACATAGCGCCGGACCGGCAGCAAAAGCTGCTCATCCGCCTCGTTGCTGACGCCGCCGCCGATGGCCAGCGTGTCCGGCTCAAAGAGGTTCACCAGATTTGACACGCCGCAGGAAAGATAGTCCACATAGTCGTCGCAGACCCGCTGTCCCACGGGGTCTCCCCGCCGCGCCGCGATAAACGCGGATTGGCCGGAAACACGGCCGTTGTTCTCCGCCACCACCTGCGCCAAAATGCTGTCGGGGTGCGCCTGCACCGCCTCGGCGGTCATGCGCTTCAGCGCTGAGGCGGAGGCGTACTGCTCCCAGCATCCCTTGCGCCCGCAGGGGCACGGCAGGCCGTCCTTGACAATGACCATGTGGCCCGCCTCGCCGGCCATACCGTTGGCGCCGTGATAGATCTTTCCGTTATGGACGATGCCCGCGCCTACGCCGGTCCCCAATGTGATGGTGACGAAGCGCTTGCTCTCTCGCCCCGCACCTACATAGTATTCCGCCAGCGCCGCACAGTTGGCATCGTTCTCGATATACAGCGGGATGGCCAGATAGTGGTGGAACAGCTTCCGCAGCGGTACGTTCCGCAGCGGCAGATTGCAGGTGTAGCCGATGGTGCCGGACCGGATCTCCACCGTGCCCGGCACACCCACGCCCACGGACGCGATTTGATCCAGCGGCACGCCGGCAACGCGCCCCAGCTCCTGCGTCAGGGATACGATGGTCCATGCCAGCGACTGCTGGTCCGTGATGGAGGCCACCTTCATCTTCTGCACAGCCAGCAGCTGGCCGTTTTCATCTGCCAGCCCCGCCTTCAGATTGGTTCCGCCGATATCTACGCCCACGTATTTCATTGCTTTGCCTGCTGCTCCTTCACCATCTTGTCCATTTTGCTGTCAAATTGCGTCACAAAATCCCGCGCCGCATTGTAGCCGTACTTCATCTGCCGGTTCTTCATGGTGGCGATCTCCACGATGCCTGCCAGATTCCGCCCGGGCCGCACGGGGATGGTCACGATAGGCAGCCGGACGCCCAGCACCTCATAGGTTTCCTCGCCCAGCCCCAGCCGGTCATAGAACTTGCCGTCCACCCACTGCTCCAGTTGGATAACCAGATCGATCTCCGTGTCAAACTGCACCGCGCCCATACCGAACAGCTGCTGCACGTCGATGACGCCTACGCCGCGGATCTCAATGTAGTGCCGGATGATCTCCGGCGCCGTGCCGAACAGATTGTTGGAAATGCGTCGGATCTCCACGGCGTCGTCGGCCACCAGACGGTGGCCGCGCTTGAGCAGCTCGATGGCCGTCTCGCTCTTGCCGATGCCTGAGTCGCCCAGGATCAGCACGCCCTGCCCGTAAATATTCATCAGCACGCCGTGCCGGGTGATCTGCGGCGCCATGGCGCGGTTGAGATAGTCAATGAGCTTGCTGGTCACGTCCACCGTGGACTCATCGGATCGCAGCAGCGTGCGGTCATGCTTTTCCGCCATCTGCAAAAGCTCCTCCGGCGCGTCCATGCCCCGGGCGATGATCAAGGCGGGGAACGGGTAGCTCAGCAGCTTATTGAACACCCGCATCCGCTCCGATTCCGTCATCCGGTCCAGATAGCGCATTTCGCCGCGCCCCAGAATCTGCAGGCGCTTGTCGTCAAAATAATCGTAAAAACCCACCAGCTGTAAGGCCGGACGGTTCACATCCGAGATGGTCACAACAGTATTGTCAAAATCGCGGCCCTTGTGGAGGATCTCCATGCCGAAGATCTCCACCATCTTTTTCAGGCTGGCCGGTGTGCGCTTGACTTTTTCCATAGGCTGCCTCCTGTGCGCTGCGGCAAGAGGCCGTCTGCGCGCAAAATCGTTATCTTATATTATATCTTGTATCCTCCTGTTTCGCAACACTTTCCCCTTTCAAAAAAAATTCGTTTTTTTGTCAAATAGTGCTTGCAATTCCCATTGTTATCTGTTATCATATCTAATGCTTGCGATGCAAGCGACTGTATGTTACAACAGCAAGGAGGTGCAACGGATGGCTAAGTGCGAATTTTGCGACAAGGGCGTGACCTTCGGTATCAAGGTCTCTCACTCCCACCGGCGTTCCAATCGTCCCTGGAAGCCCAATGTCAAGCGCGTGAAGGCAGTGATCAACGGTACGCCTCGCCATGTATATGTTTGTACCCGGTGCCTGCGTTCCGGCAAAGTTACCCGCGCGATCTGAGTATGATCGCCGCCTGAACTGTACAGACAAAACGCCCTGCGGAGTGTTCCGCAGGGCGTTTCAATCTATCAGAAAGCTACCAGAGATTCCTCAAAGGATGACAATGAGCAGCATCCTTCCCGCAGCGGGAAAGGCGCTCAGCATACCGTAGAACAGAGCGGAGTGCGTATGCACTCCGCTCTGCTTATTTTTTCACGCTCCACTCCTTCAGGTCCTTTAGCTCCTCGTAAAGCCGGACATAGCTGCGATGGCGGCTGGGATGGATGTCCCCGTCCCGCACCGCCTGCAAAACGCGGCAGCCCTTCTCCTTGGTGTGGCTGCACCCCACGAAACGGCACTGGTCCACATAGGGGGCAAACTCCGGAAACGTCTCCGGCAGATGAGTCTTCAGCTCCAGATCCATCTCCTGCGTGTCGAAGGAGGAGAACCCCGGGGTGTCGATGACCCAGGTCTCGCCGCCCAGCGGGAACATCTCCACGTGGCGGGTGGTGTGGCGGCCGCGGCCCAGTGCCCTGCTGACCTCCCCTACCGGCAGCGTCAGCGCCGGCGACAGGGCGTTGAGAACGCTGGATTTCCCTACGCCGGAATTACCTGTAAAGGCATTCAGCTTGCCGGATATCGCATCGCGCAGGGCATCGATCCCTGCTCCTGTGGCGGCGCTGAGACGCAGCACCTGAATGGCCGAATGTGCGTAGATGCCATACAGCTCCTCTGCGGGGTCCAGATCGCACTTGTTCAGGCACAGCAGTACCTGACAGTCCTTCAGGGCTGCGATAGCCGCGATGCGGTCGATGAGGTACGGCTCCGTCACCGGAATGGCGGCTGACGCAATGATGACCAACTGATCGACATTGGCGGCGGCGGGGCGGAGAAACACATTCTTCCGCGGCTCCACCGTCTCCACGAAGCCCTCGCCGCCTCCCAGCTCCCGTACCTGTACCCAGTCGCCCACCAGCGGGCTTAGGCCCTCACGTCGGAGTTTGCCGCGGGCGCGGCATTGCAGCACCTGCTCTCCCGTATTCACATAATAGAAGCCGCTGAGGGCTTTTTCAATGCGTCCCCTGCTCAAAAGGAGATCTCCTGCGTCGGCGAGGACGCCACCGAGTTGTCATTGATACAGGTAAAGTAAGCGCGGACCAGTGCAGTCTGGCCCACCTGACCGGTGTAGGTGTATGTCACAGTCTTCAGGTTGGAGCTGATGAACTGGCTGTCGATGACCTCGCCGTCCTGCTCATACTCCACCTTGATCATGCCATCCATATTTTCCGGCAGTGCAAATTCCACCACCTTCGTGCGGGTCATGATGTCATCCTCACCGCTGCCGCTAACGGTGAAAACGATCTGCGTGCCGCCGTCCACCACCTGATTGGCGTCGATAGACTGCTCGGTGACGCGGCCCGTCTCCACGGGACTGAACGGGTCAAACAGGGGCTGGCCCACGGTCAGACCCATATCCTGCGCGTTCTTGATGGCAATGGCGATGTCCTGCCCCACGAAGCTGGGGACCGTCACGGTCTTGGGGCCGGTACTGACATACAGCGTGATTTTCTGCCCCTGCGACAGCGGCTCGCCGGCGGCGGGAACCGTGGAGATCACCAGATCCTTGGCCGTGCTGTCGGAGTTTTGGTTGACCATGTCAAAGCTCAGGTCCAGTCCCAGCTCCTGCAGGTCGATCCGCGCCTGCCGGTACTCCATGCCGGACACGTTCGGCATGGGGACCTTGACCGCCTCGGCGGCCACATAGACCTCGATGACGAAGTTGCTCTTGCGGCTGCGGCCCGCCTCCGGCGACTGCTGCATGATCTGTCCGGGTTCATAGGTGTCGGAACGCTGTGTGCCCTTCACGACGATCTCGAAGATGCCCTTCACGCCGTCCGCGAGCTGGGCTTCCTCCACGGTCATGCCCCGCACATCGGGGACCTCGTAGCTCTTATTGCTGCCGGCCGGGCCGAAATCACCCAAAATCAGCTTGAACAGCAGAAATACCAGCACCAGCGCCGCCCCGAAGATGCCCGCCATGATAGCGATGGACTTCTTATCGCGGGGCCGCACATCCTCCTCCGGCTCGCTGCGGCGCAGCTGGTCGGCGCGCTTTTTTACCGCCGTGGCCACCTGTGCAGTGGGAATGGGCATGGTCGGCTCACTGTCCGTCTGTACCGCCGCCAGCTCCTGGCGGATGTAGTCCATGTCCACGGTGGGGTCCTTGCGGAATTTTTCCAGATCCTCCAGCATGGCGTCCGCCGAGGCGTAGCGCTTGTCCGGGTCGCTGCTCATGGCCTTCATGCAGATCAGCTCCAGCGGCTCGGGGATGCTGGGATCGATATCCCGCGGGGCCAGCGGCACGGAGCTGAGATGCTGGATGGCCACGGATACGGCGGAATCGCCCTCAAAGGGCAGCCGCCCTGTCAGCATCTCATACAGCACCACGCCGGCGGAATAGATATCAGAGCGGGCGTCGATGCGGTCGCCCCGCGCCTGCTCGGGGGAAATGTAGTGTACGGAGCCCAACGCCTCCTGCGTCAGGGTCTGATTGGCGTTGGCGAGGCAGGCGATACCGAAATCGGCCACCTTCACGCTGCCGTCCCGAAGGACCATGATGTTCTGGGGCTTGATGTCACGGTGGATGATGCCGCGGCTGTGGGCGTGGCTCAGACCCCGCATGATCTGGGTGATGAAGTGCAGCGATTCCCGCCAGTCCATGCGGCCGCGGCGCTCCATATATTGCTTGAGAGTGATGCCGTCGATCAGCTCCATGACGATATACTCCGTGTCGCCGCTGGTGGACACGTCGTACACCGACACGATGTTGGCGTGGGACAGCTGCGCCACGGCGCGGGATTCGTCACGGAAGCGGCGGCGGAAATCAGCGTTGTCGGCCAGATCGCTCTTGAGGATCTTTACCGCCACCAGCCGGTTGAGGCGATGACATCTGGCCTTATACACATTTGCCATGCCGCCGGACCCGATCAGCTCCAGAATTTCGTAGCGGTCGTCCAGCATACGTCCTATGTATTGATCCATGCTTGTCATCTCCTTTATGCGTTCATCAGCAGCACCGCCGTGATGTTGTCCGGCGCGCCGCGTTCCAGTGAGATCTGCACCAGATGGTCCAGGCAGCTCTCGATCTCGCCATCGTGCAATACTTCAAAAAGCATCTCCTGATCGGAGACGGTGTTCACCAGTCCGTCCGTACACAGCAGGAGGAAGTCTCCTTCCCGCCAGGGCACGGAAAACGTGTCGGCCTGCGCCTGAGCATCGGGCCCCAGCGCGCGGGTGATCAGGTTGCGGTTGGGATGGCGGCGGGCCTCCTGCGGCGTGATGTCGCCCTTTTCCACCATGCTCTCCACCACCGAATGGTCGCGGGAGATCTGATGGATATCCTCCGCCGTGATGTAATAGGCGCGGCTGTCGCCGATATTGCCGATCATGGCCAGCTCCGGCCGGACCAGCGCGCACACCAGTGTGGTGCCCATGTGCTGGTACGCGGCGCTCCGTGCCGCCTCCCGCCGGATCGCATCGTTGGCCAGCGAAATGGCGTACAGCATGGCCTGCCGCAGCTGCTCCTCGTTGGCATCCTCCTGCAGAACGGCTCGCAGCTCTTTTTCGAACTCGGCCACAGCGATACCGCTGGCGATGCGGCCGCCGTTGGTGCCGCCCATACCGTCGCAGACCACCGCAGCACCATAGCCACCTACGGTAAAGGCCGCATAGGCGTCCTGATTCTCACTGCGTACCAGACCGGTATTCGTAACGCCCCACATTTTCATGACAGGCTGCTCCTTCCCTTTTCCTCCATGGCCTTGCGCCGCAGCTGACCGCAGGAGGCGTCGATATCGCCGCCCAGACTCCGCCGCACCGTAGCGGTGACGCCGTGGGACTCCAGCCGCTTCTGAAAAGCCGCCACGCGGCGGCTGGGCTTGTACGGGCTCTCCACCACGTCGTTGAGCGGGATGAGATTCACATGGCCCGGCATCCCCCGCAGCTTTTTTGCGATCAGGTCCGCCTGCCAGTCGTTGTCGTTAACGCCGTCGATCATGGCGTATTCAAAGCTGATGCGCCGTCCCGTCTTTTCAAAGTAACGGTGGCAGGCGTCAAACAGCAGCTCCACATCGTAGGCGCGGTTCACCGGCATAATGCGGCTGCGCGTCTCGCTGTCCGGCGCATGGAGCGATACGGACAGCGTCAGCTGCAGCTGTTTTTCCGCCAGCACATCGATGCCCGGCACCACGCCGCAGGTGGACAGGCTGATGTGCCGCATCCCGATATGCATACCGTCGGGATGGTTCACCAGCTCCAGAAACCGCAGCACATTGTCCATGTTGTCCAGCGGCTCGCCGATGCCCATGAGCACGATGTTGGATACCTCCCGCCCTGCGTCCAGCTGGGTAAACAGCACCTGATCCAGCATCTCGGAGGGCCGCAGGTCCCGTACCTTTCCGGCGATGGTGCTGGCACAGAATGCACAGCCCATGCGGCAGCCCACCTGGGACGAGATACACACGGTGTTGCCGTGATGGTACTGCATCAACACCGTTTCGATGCAGTTGCCGTCGGACAGCTCCCACAGGTATTTGATGGTGCCGTCCAGCCGCGACTCCTGCCTGCGGGCCACAGTGGGCGCCGTGATGAAGCAGCGCTCCGCCAGCGTTTCCCGCAGCGGCTTGGAAAGGTTTGTCATGTCCTCAAAGGACGTAACGCCCCGATGCAGCCACGAGAATATCTGCTTGGCGCGGAAGGACGGCTCGCCCAGCTCCTTGAGGAAGGCGGACAGCTCCTGCTGCGTCATGGATTTGATGTCGGTCATAGATGCTCCTCGCTTATTTTTTACGCATCCGGCAGATGTAGAAGCCGTCTGTGCCGTAGCGCTGCGGCCACAGTGTCAGATGTCCGGCGCAGCCGCCGATGGGCAGCGGCAGTGAAAACCGCTCCAGCATAAAATCGGGGTGCGTGTCCAGAAACGCCGTGGTGACGCCCTCGTTCTCCTCCGGCAGCACGGTGCAGGTGGAGTAAAGCAGCACACCGCCGGGCCGCACATAGGTGGCGGCGTTGTCCAGTATCGCGGCCTGAATGGCCGGCAGCTCCGCCAGCTCCTTGGGATTCTTGTATCGGATATCCGGCTTTTTCCGAATAATGCCAAGACCGGAGCAGGGCACATCCGCCACCACCAGATCAGCGGCGTTTTCCCAGCCGGCATGGTGCTCCCGCCCGTCGGCCAGCGCCGTCCGGATGGAGCCGATGCCCAGCCGCGCCGCGCCATGCTCGATGAGCCTCAGCTTGTGGGGGTGTATGTCGCAGGACAGGATGTCCCCCCTGTCCCCCATGTCGATGGCCAGCGCAAAGGACTTGCCCCCCGGCGCGGCGCATACATCCAGCACGCGGTCCCCCGCTTGGGGCGCGGCCACTGTTGCCACCAGCCGCGCGGCGGCGTCCTGTACCATGAAGTGCCCCTCCGTAAAGGCGGGCAGCTGTTCCAGATCACCGGTGGCCGATACCTCGAAGCAGCCAGCCAGCCACGGGTGCGCCTGCACGGTAACGCCGGCGGCCCGCAGCTCCTTCTCCAACTCCTCCGCCGTGATCTTCAGCGTGTTGGTCTGGATGGTGGTGGGCACGATCTCGTTATTCATGCGGAGATAGTCCTCCGCCTCCTCTGCGCCCACCACATCGATGAGGCGTCGCACCAGCCACTTGGGATGGCTGTACCGCACAGACAGATAATCTGCCGTGGAGCTCTGCGGCAGCGCCGGCATATCCATCCAGCTTGCCACGAATTTCCGCAGCACCGCGTTGACCATGCCGGCGGCCTTGGGACGGCCCCAGCGCTTCGTCATCTCCACCGCCTCGTTGACGGCGGCACGGTGGGGGATGCGATCCATGAACAGGATCTGATACGCCCCGATCCGCAGGATATTCAGCACCACCGGCTCCAGCCGTTCCGGCTTCTGGCTGCACCAGCAGCCGATGTAGTAGTCCAGCAGCGCCCGATTCTGGATAACGCCATAGGCCAGCCGCGTACAAAGCGCCGCCTCTCGGCTGTCCAGCTTATTTTTGGCAATGGTCCGCTTCAGGCTGCCGTCCGACCAGGCGTTGGCGCGGCTGACCTGCATCAGCACCTCCAGCGCCGTATCGCGGGCGCTGGCCCTCCGTATCTCACTCATGCGTCCACCTGCACGGGATGGCCCCGCAGATAATCCGCCGCGGCCATGCGCCTGCCGCCCTCGGCCTGTAATTCCAGAACGCGCAGCAGCCGTCCATCACCGCAGGCGATGGCCAGCCCCTGCTTTCCCGCTTCTGCGATGCGGCCGGCGGCCAGCGCCGTCTCGCCGCCGATGGCGGTGCGGTACACCTTCACAGTCCTGCCGTCCAGCGTCATGGACGCGCAGGGCCACGGGATCAGCCCGCGCACCTGATCGTGGAGCTGCTGTGCGCTTCTGGTGAAGTCCATGGGCGACAGGCTCCTGTCCAGCATAGGCGCATAGGTGAAGGCGCTGTGATCCTGCGGCGTGCGCTGCGCCGTGCCGTTTTTCAGCTGTTCCACCGCCTCGGCCAGCGCGTCCGCACCCAGCAGGGCCAGACGGGCCGTCAGGGCCTGCGCGTCCTCATCGGGGTCGATGGGCGTCTCGCGGCAGAGGATCACATCCCCCGCGTCCAGCTCCTTCGCCATGTACATGATGGACACGCCGGTCACGCGCTCTCCGTTCAGGATGGCCCAGTTGATGGGCGCCGCGCCCCGGTATTTGGGCAGGAGGGACGAGTGCACATTGATGGAGCCGTAGGGCGGCGTATTCAGGATGTCCTCCGGCAGGAGCTTGCCGTAGGCCGCCACCACGATCAGCTCCGGCGCCAGCTTCCGCACGATGCCAAGCGCCTCTCCATCCCGCATCTTCAGCGGCTGATAGACGGGAATACCAACTGTCAAGGCATATTCCTTCACAGGAGAAAAGGCCATCTTATGGCCGCGGTTCTTGGGCTTATCCGGCTGCGTGAAGACGCCGCACACCTGGTGCCCGTCCTCCACCAGCCGCTTCAGGGACGCCACGGCAAACTCCGGCGTCCCCATAAACAAGATCCTCATTCGTCCTCGTCTCCGTTCTCCGCCTCAGCCTGACGGATATACTCCTCCAGCTCCTCTTCGGTCAGCAGGTGGTCCGTGTGCTCCACAAACAGATGGCCGTCCAGATGCTCGATCTCATGGCAGAAGCAGCGGGCGGTCAGGCCCTCGTCCTCCACCTCAAACCAGCTGCCGTCGCGGTCCTGTGCGCGGACCCGCACGATCTCCGGCCGCGTGACCTCGCCATATTTCCCGGGAACGCTGAGACAGCCCTCCAGACCGGTCTGCTCTCCCTCGGTGCGGATGATCTCCGGATTCACCAGCTCAATGAGCTGGTCCTCCTCGTCCAGCACCACGCACACGCGGCGCAGTACACCCACCTGCGGAGCAGCCAGTCCCACGCCGCCGGAATCGGCCAGCGTATCCGCCAGATCGTCCAGCAGCGTGTGCAGGCGACCATTAAAGTCCGTCACTGGACGGCACACCTTGGTCAGGCAGGGCTCTCCCTGTAAAGCAATTTTCCTTAACGCCATCGTTCCTACCTCGTTTTCTCAGAGTCAATCCATCAGATTGCAATCGGTATAAATATGCAGGCGGCGATTCTCGCGGCGCTGTGCAAATTCTTTCATAAATGCAGCCAGCAGCTGCCGAAGCTGCCGGTCGTTTTTCCCCAGCACCATGGTGCGATAGCGATAGCTGCCGTTGATCTTCACCACCGGCGCGGGAGCCGGCCCCAGGATATCCAGCTCCATACCGCTGTAAGGCGGCTGCTGCGCCGCCTGCCGCAGGCTGCGGGTCAGCAGTCCAATGGCCTGCCGCACGGCGTCCTCCTCCTGCCCAGTCACCGTCACGGTAAACTGGTCGGCAAAGGGCGGGTCTCTCCGCAGCTGCCGCAGCCGGATCTCCGCGTCATAAAACCGCTGATAATCCTGCTCTGCCGCCGCCTGTATCACGTCGTTCCGGGGCGTATAGGTCTGGATCACCGCCCGCCCCGCCTTGCTGCCGCGTCCGGCCCGTCCGATCACCTGCGTCAGCAGATTGAAGGTGCGCTCTGCCGCGCGGTAGTGGTCCACATACAGGGACGTGTCCGCCCCCAGCACACCCACCAGCGTGACATTCTCGAAATCCAGCCCCTTGGCCACCATCTGGGTCCCCAGCAGAATGGGGATCCGCTTCTCCTCAAACTCCCGCAGGAGCGTCTCATGTCCCAGGGAAACAGTGTCCGCATCCATCCGCAGCAGCGGTGTCGCGGGAAACAGCGTGTGCAGCTCCTCCTCCACCCGCTGAGTACCGACACCGATATGCTTGAACTGTCCGCCGCACGCGGGGCACGTCTCCGGCGCCTTCACCGAATAGCCGCAGTAGTGGCACATCAGCCGCCCGTTGGCGCTGTGGTACGTCAGATAAACGCTGCACCGCGGGCACTTGGGGACATAGGTACACTGTGGGCACAGCAGCTGGCGGCTGCTGCCGCGGCGGTTCAGAAACAGGATGCTCTGTTCTCCCGCGTCCAGATTTTTCCGCAGCTCCTGATAGAGCGGATAGCTGATAATGCCGTTCCGCCCCTCCAGCAGCTCCTGCCGCAGATCGGCAAGGATCACCCTGGGCAGCGCCTGCCGGTTGTAGCGATGCCGCAGCAGCGCCTTCTGATAGTCGCCCTTTTCCGCCCAGTAGGCCGTCTCCACCGTAGGGGTCGCCGACCCCAGAAGGAGCCGTGCTCCCTCCTGCAAGCAGCGGTACTTGGCGATGTCCCGTGCGTGGTAGCAGGGGGCCGTCTCCGACTCATAGGAGCTCTCCTGCTCCTCATCCATTACGATCAGTCCGATATTGCTCAGCGGCGCGAACACCGCCGAACGGGTTCCCAGCACGATATGGGCTTCGCCGCGGCGGATGCGCTTCCACTGATCGTACCGCTCCGTGATCCGCAGTCCGCTGTGCAGCAGCGCCACCTCATTGCCGAAATAGGCGCTGAAGCGTGCCATCATCTGGGGCGTCAGCGCGATCTCCGGCACAAGGATCATCACGGACTTGCCCGCCCGCAGCAGCTCCTGCGCCAGCCGGATATAAACGAGGGTCTTTCCGCTGCCGGTAACGCCCTGCAGCAGCGTGACACCTGCCCTGCCGGAGAGCGCCTGCTGCCGCACCTCCTCATACACCTGCTGCTGCTCGTCGTTTAACGTAATGGGTTCTGCCTTTACAGCATATTTCTTTTCCGTGATCCGGTATGTCTCCTGCTCCCGCAGGGACACCGCGCCGTTTAGCTGTAACAGCTCCACGGTCTTACGGGACGCGCCGGTGAAATAGGACAGGTCGTGGAGCGCCGTCTCGCCGTTCTGGGCCAGAAAGCTCACTGCCTCGCGCTGGCGGCGTGCGGTCTTCCCCACCAGCTCCAGCGCCTGCTCTGCCGGTACGGCCAGCTTCGCGAAAACCGTCACCTTGTCCTGCACCTTGCGGCGGGACTCCGTCTCTCGGCACAGCTTTCCTGCCTTCTCCATGCGCCGCAGCAGCAGCGCCGTATCGTCGCCAAGGACCTGCCGCAGCGCGTCCGTCTCCATGGCGCCCTCCAGCAGCAGGCGGCACACCGCCGCCTCTCGTTCCGGCAGGGCCTCCGGCACCACGCCGTCCGCAAGACGCCACAGCTCCCGATAGCGGTACCACACCGCCGCCGGCAGAATGGTGTGCAGCGCATCGTAAAACGTACAGAAATACCGCTGCCGCATCCAAAGCGCCAGCCGGATCTCCTTTTCCGACACCACCGGCTCCTCATCCAGCAGGGAGCGTACCGTCTTCAGCGGCTTGTCCGCCACGCCGCTGTGCAGCGTCAGGATCACCGCCTCACTGAGTCGGTTGCCGCGCCCGAACGGCACCAGCACACGGCAGCCCGCCTGCGCCGCCATGGCGGCGGGCAGCAGGTAGTCGTATGCTCTGTCGATGGCGTAAGGAGCCGCCTGCACGGCGACCTTGGCGATCAGAGCCATGTCAGATGTTGTCTTCCTCGATGACGGGGTTTGCCCTGAACTTGCCCTCGGCCACCTCGTTGATGGCTTCGGTCACGGGCTTCTCCTCCAGGTGCTCGCCCTTGGCCTCTGCCTCGGCGGCGATCTGGCGGGCCCGGCGCGCCACCACGTTCACCATCATATAGCGGTTGGGGATATACTCGGTCAGTTTGTTCATAGCGGGATACAGCATCATAGCGATCACATTTCCTTTCCGTTTAAGATCAATTCCATACGCTCGGCGGGCTTGCAGTGCTCTGCACACAGGATCGCGCGCAGCTCCTCCACGGCCTGCTCTACCGTATCGTTGATGACAAAATAATCGTAGTCGCTGGCATTTTGCAGCTCCACCTGCGCGCGGAGCAGCCGTTTTTGCACCTTCTCCGGCGTATCGGTACCGCGGGCGGTGAGCCGGCGCTCCAGCTCCTCCCAGCTGGGCGGCGCGATGAAGATACGCACCGTTTCCGGCCGCTTGGCGCACACCTGCGCCGCACCCTGGATCTCGATGTCCAATATCACATCGCAGCCCTGCTCCATAGCCTCGTCCACATACTTTTTCGGCGTGCCGTAGAAGTTGCCCACATATTCGGCATACTCCAAAAAGGCGTCCTCCTCGATCATGGTGCGGAACCGGTCCGCCTGAATGAAATGGTAGTCCACGCCGTCCCGTTCCCCCTCGCGCGGCAAGCGCGTGGTAGCGGAAACGGAGAAATACAGGTCGTCCCGCCCCTCAAACAGCGCGTGCAGCACCGTACTCTTTCCCACGCCGGAGGGTCCCGAGATGATAAAGGTCTTTCCTCTCCTGTTCAAGCTCATTCCTCCTCTGTCAGGTCTTTTACCGTCAGGCCCAGCCGCGGCGCCAGCTTTTCTGTGCTCAGCGCAGACAGCACCACATGGTCGCTGTCCATGATGAACACCGACGCCGTCTTTCGCCCGAAGGTGGCGTCAATCAGCATCCCACGATCCCGCGCCTCCTGCACCAGCCGTTTTACCGGCGCGGAGTCGGGGCTGACCACGGCGATGAGCCGCTGGACAGAGATCAGGCTGCCGAACCCAATGTTCACAAGCTGCATGGCCGTTCCCTCACTCGATGTTCTGGATCTGCTCGCGGATCTTCTCTACCTCGGCCTTCATGTTCACCACGTCCTGCGCGATGGTCAGGTCGTTGCACTTGGAGCCGATGGTGTTGCATTCGCGGTTGATCTCCTGCACCAGAAAATCCAGCTTCCGTCCCACCGGCGCATCGCCGGCCAGCATGGTCCGCAGCTGGGCAAGGTGGCTGTGCAGCCGCACCGTCTCCTCGTCCACTGCCACCTTGTCGGCGAAGATGGCCGCCTCGGTGAGGATACGGGCCTCATCGATGGTGGCAGATTGCAGAACCTCCATCATCTTGGCCTCCAGCCGCTGGCGATAGGCCGCCACCGTCTGGGGAGAGCGCTGCTCCACAAGGTTCACCGTCTCCTCGATCACAGAGGCGCGGCTGCCCACATCCTCGGCCAGCTTGCCGCCCTCCACAGCCCGCATCTCATTATAAGCGCCGAGCGCGTCCTCCAGCACGGCGCAGATGTCGGCGGCGATGGACTCCACATCCTCCTCCGCCTTGGTGACGGTCAGGACATCGGGGAATTTTGCCAGCACCTCCGGCGTCACCGCGCCCTCTAGCGCGAAGAGCTCCTTCAGACGCACCAGCGCCTCATAGTATCCTCTGGCCAGCGGCTCGTTCACAGATACCACCGTCTTGTCTGCCGCCGTGGCATCGATGGTGATGAACACATCTACCTTACCGCGGGACACCGCCTTCTGCACGCGGCTCTTAACGGCGTCCTCCGCGAAGATATAGGCGCGGGGCATCTTCACCGCACAGTCCAGATAGCGGTTGTTGACAGACCGCACCTCCACCGTGATATCGCGTCCGCCGCGCATCTCGCGGGCGCGGCCATAGCCGGTCATACTCTTGACCACTCGATCATCTCCTTCGTTTTATTGGAAAACGGGAGGGTGTCCCTCCCTGTTGTCAGCAAAAGCAAATGGGCACGCCGAAGGCGTTGCAGCACAAGGTGGCGCCGCACAGCCGCAGACAGTCGCTGTTGTCGCAGCTGCCGGTGGTCACCGGGCCGTAGCCGCTGGGGCGGTAGCCGCTCTGCCGTCCCTCCGCCATAGCCAGTGCCCGCTGGTACTCGGGGTTATCCGGTTCCATCTGCACAGCCGTCTGATAATAGCGCCGCGCCTCGTCCAGCCAGCCCCGCCGTGTACAGATGGCGCCCTTCAGGAAGTTCCACTCCGCATCGTGGTCGGTCTGGGCGTTCAGCAGCTCCTCAGCCAGATTCAGGTCCCCCTGCGAGATGGCCACTCGCACCCGCTGCAAGCGGGATGTGCCGGCGCCATAGGCGGCGGAATAACCGCTCCCATAGCCTGCGCCATAGCTGCTGCCGCCGGTACTGTATCCGCTGCCGTTTCTGGCGGCCTTGCGCTGGGCCTGAACGGTCTCGTAGGCCTCATTGATCTCCTTCATGCGCTCCTGTGCCAGATCAGCCAGCGGGTTGTCGTGATAATTGTCGGGGTGGTATTTCCTCGCCAGATCACGATAGGCTTTTTTCACTTCATCGTCCGTGGCGGTGCTGGGCACGCCCAGCACCTGATAGGGATCACGCATCGTTGGTGTCCGCCTTTCGTATAGCTTGTCTCTCTCGTCTCCGCCGGTGGAATGTGCCGTTCAGCACGGCCGCCCCCACCGCGTACAGCCCCTCATAGACCGCCGATCGGAGCACCGGCGTATACACGCCGAAGTCCGCCAGCTCAAAGGCCGCCGCCATAGCCCGTATGGACCCGTCCAGCGTACCGGCCAGCTGCTGCAGGTCCTCCTCCGTCAGCTTACCGTCCCGCAGGTCAAACCGCAGCGCCAGCGGATTGTAGCTGCCGGACTTCAGATCGTCCGCCAGATCATCCGCCGCATCAGCCAGATAGACCCACCGGCCCAGATGGTACAGCATCTGCTGGGCTACCCGACGCTTCACCGGATCGGTCACGCCCTGGGCCGCGCCGGCCAGCAGCGCCGCAAAAGCGTCTGCGGGGCGGTCCAGCGACGGGCATCGCGCCTGCTCCAGCTCCGTCAGCCTTGCCAGCTGCCGCTGCGTCGCCTCATCAAATGCGGGCTGCCGCTTTTTCGCCTTCCGGTAGGCCCGATGCAGCAGCAGCGCCGCCAAGCGGTATTTCAACCCGCCCCAAAACCCATGGTCGGCGATACCGTCCCGTATCTGCCACCACGTCAGGATCACGCTGATATCCGCGGCGATGTCCATGGCATGGTCGCCGCAGGCGCAGCGCCGCTTCCGGAACGGGTGGGCCGCGCAGCGCTTTTCGCACATGGCGCCGCCCTCGGACAGCACCATGGCCAGAAACGTCAGGTCATAGTTGAGGATCATCCGTCCCGCTGGACCGTACGCCGCGCCCAGCGCATGGCATAGTCCGCAGTAGGCGGCGCGGAACGTCTGCCGCTCCTCCTCCGTCAGCCGCTGCTCCGACGGCCGCACATAGCCGAACATCCGTCAGAACAGCCGCAGGATGGTGTAGGTCAGGCTCCCCTTCTTCCCTGCGTAGCGGTCATAGCACACGCTGGGCAGAAAGAACACCGCCGCTGCCGCGATGGCCGCGCCATAGCGCCACCCCTCCGTCAGCAGGCCCTCCGTCAGGAAATATCCCAGCAGGAAGCCCACCACCGGCAGCAGGTACACCAGCGCCGCCACGCCCAGCAGCTTTTTCGAGCTGCTCTCCACCACTACCTTGTCCCCCGGCTGCGCGCCGGCATTATTCTTGGCGCGGGCATGGATGGCCGCGCCGGTCATGCCGCAGCCCGCGCACTCCTCACAGTCATGCCCGCAGGCGGACTTGCGGGGCACGGAGATCTCCGCATACCCGTCTGGCAGCAGCTTTTCCACTGTTGCGATCTGTGTCATATTATCCCACCTCCGTGTCACGCTCCGGCGTCCGGCTGCCTGCCGTCCGCATCCGGTACGGGCGCCGTATCCGTCACGATCACCGTCACCTCATAGCTGCCCTTTACGGCCACGTCGCGATAGCCGCTGACCGTCACCGTCGCCGGCACGCGGTAGCTGCCGATGTCCGTGATGCCGCTGAGATCGGCCGTGGCTGTCAGCGCCGTGACGTCCATCGCCTCCAGCTCCTCGCTGAGGCCCCACAGGCGCACATCCAGCTCACCCGCCACCGCAGCGTACAGCCCCTCCGGCACATTGGTGTAGCTGAAGCTGTCCACCACCATGGTTTTCTCCTCAATGCCCTCCATGGTGATCTCCACGGTGGCCACCTCGTTGCTGTTGGCCAGCCATGTGCCATCCGGCGGCGTCACCACGTAGCTGTTCTGCTGCCACATTTCCAGATCCTCGATATACAGCGTGGCCAGCACGATCTCATTGATGTTCTCCAGCACATCCGCCTCGCCGATAAGCCGCACGCTGGTAGGGGAAATATCGGTCTTGATGCTCTGTCCCGCCATGCCCGGCACGCCCGCCAGATCCACGGTCAGACTGACCTCCTTTGTGGTCAGCACCGGCACCTTGGCCTGAATGAGGCTGGCGTTGGTCCGGATGCTGCTGTTGTCCACGGGATTGCCGTCGTTGTCATAGAGCTGCACGCTCTCCGTCTCGATCACGGAGCGCGTAGCACCGCTGATGTCCACCGTCAGCTTGGCGTAGGCTACATTCAGCAGATCGTCCCGCTGTCCCCGCAGCGTCAGCACCGTGGGATCCAGCACCGTGTCGCCGGTAAAGTAGCCCTCGGCCACCTCGCCGGTCACCGTGCATTCCACCGGCACCTCCTTGGTGTACAGCTCACCCACGGTGACCGTCACCTTGTACTTGCTGGCCCAGTCCACCGTCAGCGCTGAGGACTGCACGCCATCGGGATAGACGGGATCCCACCGCAGGGTGTGTACGCCTACGGAATCGATGCTGGAGGTACTGGCCACCAGACGCACGTTGTCCTTGGTGATCTTCACCAGTTCCCGCTTTGGGCCCTTGACGGTCAGATCCACCGTGGTATCGTAGCCGGACAGGAGCATCAGGCTCTTATCCGCCAGCGTGGTGGACTCGCCGGAAAACTCCACAGGGATGTCCCGAAGTGTCTTGGTGGTATCAGGTGCCTTGTCCACGTCCACATAGACCCACAGGGCGATGGCCACCAGAATAGAAATGGCTACCTGCCAGGCCTTTCTGCCGCTGAAGCGTGGCTTCTCATTCTTCTGCTCCATGGTCGTCCTCCTTCCTGTGCAGGCCCAGCAGATCCGCCAGGCTCCGGCGCGGCTTGTCCTCCAGCTCCTCCGGCTGCGGCATCAGCTCGTTTCGCAGCAGCTTGGACAGCGTCTCGGGCATCAGATGCCGCTTGAGCATCCCGCCTACCGCCACAGAGATGGAGCCCGTCTCCTCGGAGACGATGACCACCACGGCGTCAGAGTTCTCACTCATACCGATCCCGGCGCGGTGCCGCATTCCCAGATCGCGGCTGAGATTCACATTCTTGGACAGCGGCAGCATGCAGCCTGCGCCCAGAATGCGCCCGTGCCGGATGATGACGGCGCCGTCATGCATGGGCGCCTTGACAAAGAAGATGTTCTTCAGGAGCTCCGAGGACACGGCGGCGTCCAGCGTGGTGCCGCTGCGTACCATGTCGTCCAGCAGGATGTGCCGCTCGAACACAATGAGCACACCGGTCTTGGTTTTGGACATCTCGCTGCACGCCGCCACCGTCTGATCGATGGCTCTTTCCAGCTCCGTCTGCTGTTGGACGGGAGTAAACGCCCGCAGCAGCCGGATGTTCTTGCTGCCCAGCTTTTCCAGGATCTGCCGGATCTCCGGCTGGAACAGGATGATAAGGGCCAGAATGCCTACCTGCACCATGTGCCCCAGGATATAGGCGATACCGTTCAGATGGAAGATCTCCGACAGAAACAGGGCCAGCAGAAAGATGCACACGCCCTTGAGGATATTCTCCGCACGGGTGCTCTTGATGAGGTCCAGAAGCTTATAGACCAGAAACGCGATGATCGCGATATCCAAAACGTCCGTGAACCGTATGAGCACTAAGTAATTCCCAATTTTTTCTAACACTGCCAGCACTGTTTCCATACTGTCGCCCTTCCTGCCTCCGGTAAGAACTTCTTACGAGGTTCGCATAAAAATAGACACTAACATTATATAAAAAATATTGGGAAAATGCAACAAAAAAATCTTGACGGAATCTTGCAGTTTAACGAACTGTCGCCCGCAGCGCCGCCGCGAACGCCTCCACCTCACGGGCCGTGTTGAAAACGGAGGCGCTCAGTCGGATCGTGCCGCTTTCCAGCGTCCCCGCCGTCCGGTGCGCCAGCGGCGCACAGTGCAGTCCGGCCCGTACCGCCACGCCCCGCGCCGCCAGACGCTCCCCCAGCTCCTCACAGTCGCGCCCCCGCACGCGGAAGCTCAATACCCCCGTCTGATGGGCAAATTCTCCCTCGCAGAACAGCTCCACGTCCTCCATGCCGCCCAGCAGTTCCGCGGCATAGCGGACCAGCTGCCGCTCGTGCGCCGCGATGCGGTCCGTCCCCGTTTCACGGACAAACCGCAGGCCCTCCAGCAGCCCCGCGATCCCCGGCATATTGTGAGTCCCCGCCTCCAGCCGGTCCGGCAGCTCCTCCGGCATCTGCTGCAAAAGGGATTGGGAGCCGGTGCCGCCCTCCAGCAGCGGCGCAGCCTCGTGTCCGCACAGCAGCAGTCCCGTTCCCTGCGGGCCGTACAGCCCTTTGTGCCCGGGCATGGCGATAAACGCCGCCCCCAGCGCCTGCATGGAAACCGGCAGCATCCCCGCCGACTGGGAGGCGTCCAACACAAAGGGCACGCCCTTTCCGCGGCACAGTCCGGCGATCTCCTCCACCGGCAGTCGATAGCCAAACACATTGGACACATGGGTGCAGATCACGGCATCCGTTCGCTGTGCCAGCGCCCTTTCAAACGCCGCCAGCATCTCCTCCGGCCGGAACAGCGGCGTGTCCACGATCACCAGCTCCACATCGGGAATGCCGTGGAGCGGCCGCGTCACGGCATTGTGCTCATAGCCCGAGAGCACCACGCGGCTCCCGGGCCGTACCAGCGTCTTGATGGCGATGTTCAGTCCGTGGGTGGCGTTGCCGGTAAACACCACCTGCGACGGGTCCGCCACATCAAACAGCGCCGCCGCCAGACTGCGGCAGCGGAAATCCGTTTCCTCTGCCAGATGCGTGGCCGGATAACTGCCCCGGCCGGGTGAGCTCATAGCCGTCACGGCATTGTACATGGCGCGCCGCACGCACTCCGGCTTCTGCAGCGTCGTGGCGCCGGCGTCAAAATAGATCATATTTCCACCTCGCTATATCCGTTTTCCGCGCGGCGAAACACCCGCGCAGGCGCAAATCCCAGACTGTGCAGCAGTGCTGCCGCCTCCACAGCCCGTTTTTCCTGTACGCGCAGCACATAGCCGCAGCCGCTGCCGGTCAGTCCCACCGGCGCACGGCCGATGACGGCGCGAAAGCCGTTCTGCGCCAGCGCCTGCGCCATGCGCTGCGCGTGTGTAACAGAGCGGGCGGTGATCAGATATTCTCCCATATCGCACCTCCTCACACGCCATTTTATGAGCCGCCGCTCCACAGCGTGAAAGGCGGGGCCCTCCTCTCGGAGAGCCCCGCCCTGCTTTTCCGTATTATGTCTTTTCGATGAGCGCCACTGCGTGGCAGGCAATGCCCTCCCCCGCGCCGGTAAAGCCCAGACGCTCCTCGGTAGTAGCCTTCACCGACACCTGCTCCGCATCCACACCCATGGCTGCCGCCAGACGCCGCCGCATCTCCGGCAGGTACGCCGCCAGTTTGGGCGCCTGCGCGATCAGCGTGGCGTCCACGTTGCCCACAGCCCAGCCGTGCTCCGCCAGCCGGGCCGCTACCCGCTCCAGCAGATGCAGACTGTCCGCACCCCGCCAGCGCTCGTCGCTGTCGGGGAACATCCCACCGATATCGCCCAGCGCCGCCGCGCCCAGCAGCGCGTCCATCACCGCGTGGGCCAGCACATCCGCATCGGAGTGACCCAGCAGCCCCCGTGCAAACGGCACCGACACGCCGCCGAGGATAAGATCCCGCCCCTCCACCAGCCGGTGTACATCGTATCCATGTCCGATCCGCAGCGCCATCATTGCGTTTTCCCTCTCTTTCTCAGGAATGCCTCCGCCACCGCCATGTCCTCCGGCGTGGTGATCTTGATGTTTTCCCGCCACCCGGGTGTCAAGTAAACATCCTTGCCAATCCGCTCCACAGCGGAGCAATCATCGGTCAGCACCGCACCGGCGGCAAGGGCGGACTGCAAGGCCGCCTTCAGGATATTGGCCTGAAACACCTGCGGTGTCTGCACCGCGAACAGCGTGGTCCTGTCCGGTGTGGACAGTACCCGACCGGACAGATCTGCTACCTTTACCGTATCTGTCACCGGCAGAGCCGGCGCCGCTGCGTATGTCCGCTGCCCCATCCGGATCATCTCATCTACCTGCTCCGGCAGGATCAGGGGCCGCGCCCCATCGTGGATGGCCAGATACTCTGCTTCCTCGTTGGCGGCCAGTGCCGCCGCCAGCACGGATTCGGCGCGGCTTGCGCCGCCCTCCACCACTCGGATAGGCTTGCGGATACCGGCGCGGCTCACCAGTGCCGCCACCTCCTCCAGCTTCTCCGGCTGGGCGGCCACCACGATCTCGTCCACCAGCACCGCCTGATCCAGCACGCGCAGCGTGTGCATCAGCACCGGCGCACCGCACAGCAGGGAAAACATCTTGTCCTCTCCGCCCATACGGGTGGACTTCCCCGCCGCCGGCACAATGGCCGCGCAGAACGGATGGACCTTTCTTTTCATGCTTTTTTTCATCTGCTCAAACAGCTTTCCCATAGGCGCTCGCTCCTGTCGTTTCTGTTTCCGTAGCATCAGTATACCGCATTTTCTCCCCTTTTACAAGGTCATTTCCCCGCGGAAAAGGAGGGCTGCTGCCAGCCCTCCTCCGGTTCATCTTCTGTTGTGGGGATACCAGATACGCTGCTGCTCCGCCGCACGGATCAGCTCCTCGCGGAAATCGGGATGGGCAATGGAGATCAGCTTCTCCGCCCGCTCCCAGACGCTCAGGCCCTTGAGGCAGATGCAGCCGTACTCCGTCACCACATACATGGTGTTCACGCGAGTGTCCGTGACCACGGAGCCGGTCTGGAGCGTAGGACGGATGCGGGATCTCATGGTGCCGTCCTTATCCTTGAACGTGGAGGACAGGCAGATGAAGCTCTTGCCGCCCTTGGACAGATACGCGCCCAGCACGAAATCCTGCTGTCCGCCGGCGCCGCTGATCTGCTTGGTGCCAGCCGTCTCGCCATTGACCTGTCCGTACAGGTCTACATCCACTGCGTTGTTGATGGAGATGAAGTTGTCGATGGACGCCACCGTGCGAATATCATTGGTGTAGCTGATCGGTGCCGCCATGCAGGCGGGGTTGTCGTCCAGATAGTCGTAGAGCTTCTGGGTACCGGCGGCAAAGGCATAAACCTGCCGGCCGCGGTCGATGCTTTTCCGGGCGCATGTCACCTTCCCCGCCATGGCCAGATCCACATAGGCGTCCACATACATCTCCGTATGGACTCCCAGATCCTTCAGATCGGACTCACACAGCATGGCGCCCACGGTATTGGGCATCCCGCCGATCCCCAGCTGGAGGCAGGCGCCGTCGGGGATCTGCTCCACAATGAGACGCGCCACCGCCTTGTCCACCTCGGTGGCTGTGCCGGAGGGCTGGATGCCCATGGGATCGTTGCGTCCCTCCACCACCATGTCTACATCGCTGATATGGATGCAGTTGTCGAACCCGCCCAGACAGCGGGGCATCTTCTCGTTGACCTCCACGATGACCACCTTGGCCATCTCGCACACCGCCTTCACATGGGACGCGGACAATCCGAAGTTGAAATAGCCGTGCTTGTCCATGGGTGTGACCTGAAACATGGCCACGTCCGGCGGTGTGATGTGCTCATAGTAGTAGCGCGGCAGCTCGGAGTAGCGCATAGGCTCATGGAATCCCGCGCCGCTGGCGATATGGTGCCGCTCCACGCTGCTCATGTGGTGAGAATTGAAGATGATGTGATGTACAGGGTCCTCAATATCGAAGATAGCCGGCTTCCACAGGCTGATGCCGCCGCGGACCTTCACATCCTCCAGCTCCGGCGCACGGCGGGCCAGCGCTTCATCCAGCACGCGGGGATGGATGGCGCAGAACCCGTAATCCACCCAGTCGCCGGACTTGATGATCTTCACCGCCTCATCGGCCGTGGTCAGCTTTTGCCGGTACAGCTCCTGATAATCTGCAAAAGGCATGATCGTTCCTCCTCTTTCCGTTTGTTCTCCCAATCGTTAATTTTACCACAAATGGACGCGCCGCGATAGTGGCAAATGTGCCAAGGATTTCCTCCTCTGCTTGTGCAAAAAATAACGAACTCTAAAGAAAAGCAACGGCGCAAAAAAAGCGCCGTTGCTTTTTCACATCTCAAATTGTGCCCGACAATTACTCGTCGTCGCCCTCGTCCTCGGCGGCGGGAGCCAGCAGCGCACGGATCGACAGGGAGATCTTCTGCTTCTCCTCATCGATGGCCGTGATCTTGGCGTCCACGATATCGCCCTCAGCCAGCACATCGCCCGGCTTCTCGATGCGGCGGTCCGCGATCTGAGAGATGTGGATCAGGCCGTCCACACCGGGCACCACCTCGGCGAAAGCGCCGAAGGTCATGAGCTTGACGATGCGGACCTTGGCCACGTCGCCCACATGATAGGTTGCCATGAACTTATCCCAGGGGTTGCAGGAACGATCCTTCACACCCAGAGAGATCTTGCGCTTCTCGGGATCGAAGGAGATGACGTACACATCCAGCGTATCGCCCACGGAGACCACCTCAGCGGGGTTCTTGATACGGGACCAGGACAGCTCGGAGATATGGACCATACCGTCCACGCCGCCGATGTCCACGAACACGCCGTAAGAGGTCATGGACTTGACCGTACCGGTGTAGTGCTTACCTACCTCGATGTTCTCCCAGATCTCCGCCTGCGCGGCCTGACGGGCCTCATAGGTCACGGCCTTGATGGAGCCCACCACACGGCGGCGGGCGCGGTTGACCTCGGTGATTCGCAGGGAGACGGTCTGGCCGATCATGGTGCTCAGCTCAGCGCCGCGGGGCAGGCCGGACTGGGACGCAGGCACGAACACGCGCACGCCCTTGACATTGACGACGATGCCGCCCTTGTTCTCCTCGGTAACCTTGCCCTCCAGCGTGGTCTTCTCCTCGCGGGCCTTCTCGATATCCTCCCAGACCTTGACGGCGTCCAGACGCTTCTTGGACAGCATGGCATAGCCCTCCACGTCATTGACGCGGATGATGTAGGTTTCGATCTCGTCGCCGACCTTCACCACATCCTCAGGCTTCACGTTGGGATCGGCGGACAGCTCGTCGATGGAAATATAGCCTGCCTGCTTGCAGCCCAGGTCAACCTGCACCTCGGTGGGACCGATGGCAGTCACGATACCGGTTACCTTCTCTCCTGTATTCAAAGTCTTAAAAGATTTTTCCAGCATTTCCTCGAAGCTCT